>JBDRGF010000076.1:0-31416 GCA_043818055.1 Pseudomonadota bacterium
TTTAAAGATAAAAATGGAAATGATTTGCGCAATGTTGAAAGAAAAATCTTCAAAGAAGATGTGATATATGAGCAACTCACGAAGATGAGGGGCAAAATTGAAGACTTCCTGCGTGGCTGGACTGAGGTCGATGATACGAAGGTGAAAGAAGCTATGGACACATACAACATCGGACATGGCAAAATCACACAGGGGATTATAGACGAAATGAACTCATTTTTTGATGTTTTCGACGGAGAAAATAAAGATATCTTAGAGGAGAACTTCTCATGAGTATAACAAAAGTAAACAACTACACAAAAGCAGTCCCCAATAGCGATGTGCCGCCGGATCCGAAGGCTCAAGGTTCAGCGCAGGATGATCGCATAAAGACGGACCAAAAGCGTATCGAAGATGTCCTCGATCGCCTCTCAAAGCTTAAAAAAGATTCGAACATCTCTGAAGAGGACTATCAGGAGATCGAAAAATTAGAGTGTCTCTTAAAGGCTCAGGACGCAGCACTCGAGAGCTTCGATGCACTGCATGACAAATGGGGTCAGGCCGCTGCCGATGCAGCAAAGGATGCGGAAAAGAAACTCACAGATGACGCGGCAACACTCACAGAGGGTTTTACTCAGGCCCCGTATGAAGACAAGACTGGAGAAGATCAGAAGAAGGTCAAGGATAGCAAATACATGGGGACATTCGTGATCCCCGCAGGCGGGGAGCTTGGATTCAAAGCCGGCGAGGAATCGGGCGTATATAAAGTGACGGCAAAAAACGATGGCCGCGACATCATCCTCACAGTCTATAAAAGGGACAAGGATGGCAAGGAGACGAAGGAATCATATGTGATCAAGGATGGCGCTGTGAGAACAGCCGATATCACATTAATCGTCCTCTCAAAGGTAGAGATCGATCTCACAGATGCAATGAGAATCAGCAACGGTACCGACAGTCCGGCCGGAACAAGAGGCGGCTTCAGGGTCTATACAGGAAAGAATGACGATATAGTCAGAGGTTCTCAGGGAAATGACATCATAGTAACAAATGCAGGAGATGACATTGTATATGGAAACGCCGGAGATGACTTTATCGGAACAGGCAGCGGTGATGACAAGGTCTGGGGCGGCGTTGGTCACGATACCATAAACATGGGCACCATGGGAACAATGGGTGACGAGGCACACATCGATAAAGATGAACAGGCATTCAACGCTGAAAGAATCTTCTATGATACGAATGCACCAAAGACGCTTCCAGGCAAGGACAAGGTTTTCGGAAAGAATGAGGGATGGAATGTTACAGAGAACAAAGATGGATCGGGATACACAGTTACAAAAGATCCAGCCGATAAAAGCAACAATATCGAGATGAATATGCCTGCCGGTTACAAGATGGCCTTTGCAGAATATGATGCCGACACCCGCTCCCTCATCGTCCATCTGATCGACAAAGATGGCAAGGAGATCATCGTAAAATTCGAAGGTTATTTCAAGGGATCGATGACGCCGGGAACATTCACATTCAAGGGGAACCAGGAGGATAATATAATCGATTTTTCAAGAGTTATAAGAGAGAGCGATATGAGCTCGCCCGTCTTCAATATAAAAGGTGGCAGCGGTGATGACATCATCTACGCCCCACCACCACCTATCGATCTCTCCAGATCAGATCTGGAATCGAGTTCGGCAAAGGAGTCGGATATCAATGCAGTTGGAATTGCAGAGGGTAAATATCCACTCAAAGACAAGGATGGAAACATTTTAGATGCACCATACGAAACTAAAGTGGGAAGTGATGGCAAGGTAAGGGTTAGTAAGGGCAAAGGTGAAGATAAAAACAAGCAGCTTTACATCAAAGTCCCAGAAGGATTCACTGGAAAGGTCTATTATTATACGGATCCGAAGACAAAAGAATTGAATATCGTCTTCGTCTGTAAGGATTCTAAAGGTGAAGTATCGACCATCGTCGTTGTGGTGGACAACTCAACAAAAATAAATGACATCAACGACATTCACTTTGGCTTTGAAGATGGACTGAATCTAGACTACAAAGAAGAGGCAATAGCTGCTATCGCAATTCATGACCCGGAGACCCTCTTCAATTCTAAGAATGTCTATGATGGCGAAGACGGATCAGACACCTTCATTGGCAACAAAAACTTCTACAAAGGTGACGCCAAGGATACTGTGATAGATATCGATTACGGGAAGAAAAAGTAAGAAGCAGTATGTGGCATGTAGCATGTGGTATGTAGACAAAGTCTCGCTTAATCTGCATCAACATCAAACAAATCTTTCAGTTCAATCAGGCCTATTTCATTTTCATTGGCGAAGACTTTGGCACTCTTATGTTAACCGGTAAGAAACAGCAGCACCGCTGCCTTCCCGCAATACCAAGCCGGCTTTTATCAGATTATTCAAACGTTTGATAACCGCCTGCCGGGTTAGTTTAACGTAGGCAGCCAGCTCAGAAGTTCTAAAAAAACCTTGTCCAAGCTTTTCCAAAAGCAACACATCAACATTGTCCGGCAAATATGTAGATGATTTTTGAAAAATGACGGTTGTAGAAGTCGGATGCAAATCAAATTTTATGGAAACATTTGACTTTTCATTGCAAATAGAAAGCATCTTTTCTATCCCCCCGCCATATTTCTCAACTAATCCGACATCATAAAAATACTGTGCCAACAAAGGGTTTCTTGGCCTGTGTTCGGGCGCTTCCGGCGTCACACCCGGAGGAAATGAACCGGGATTTTTGATAAGAATTCTATCTGGCATGATGAATATCTTTATCTCCCCTGCGTCAAAATAGTTGCGATGTACAATCGCATTTAAAATTGCCTCCCGAAGCGCATCCAAAGGATATTCAAATTTTTCCACCCTCTTAAAACCAACTGTACCTCCTCCCGGCCTCTTAAGATTATGTCGCAAATACTCTTCAAGCTCTTCAACTATATTCCAAACTGAGCCTTCAAATATGCGCTGATCTGAATATTGTTGCATACCTGAATCCACAAAACGCACCAGATGAACCCTCGCAACATTTATCCAATCCTGAGGAGACTTTCCAAAAAACAAAAGTCCTCCGTTTGTTACGCCTGTTTTTTTTTCATATTTCCTTAAAATTCTAAGTTTTATTGATAAGCCTTCGTCGATTTTTTTTGGTTTTTTTACTCCCCTGACAGATTCGCGGCGATCGAGATAAGACTGCACAAGGCCTTTGTCGATGGAATCTGTTTTAGCATCGGATAGAAGTTCATCAAAAAAGAGGCTCAATCCTTCTCCTGCCTTCTCAATAACTTCATGAATAGAAAGTGGACGATTGTTTTTTCCCACGCGGATATAGACGATATGTTTATATGAAAAAAGATGATTTCCTTTCTTCACTTCAACAATTGCCAGTAGCTTATTTTCGACGCGAAATTTTGACACCTTGACATCAGGCGCAGGCACTACAGCGGAAAAGGCATCTGATATCTCCTGAATTTTCTTTTTCCCGGACAACCCCAAAATTTCTCCATTGTCGCTGACCCCCACAAGAATCATCCCTCCCTGAGTATTGGCAAACGAAGCAACAACCTTGCCCAAATCAGTAACATCTGCTTTAAATTCAAGCACTTCGCTTTCCCCAATTCCAACAAGCTGAATCAATCTCTGAATATCCATTTACGATCCTCCTAAAAAGTGACAAGCAAATATTTACATTTATAGGTTTAAACGTCAACCACAAAATGACAACTTATAGTTGTCAGTTTTGAGAATCAAAAAAACAGCATTTGGCATATAGTATATGGTAAAAGCCCATCTAAACAAGCTTTTGACCATATGCTATATACTATATGCCATATGCGCCTTTAATATTTGACTTCCACCAGATACAATCCACCAGCCGGGGCGCAGAGGAATTTGAAATTGCGGTTTTTGGCGTTTAGTATCTTTTCGACATCGCTGAGTTCAATTTTGGAAAGTCCAACTTCGACGAGGAGCCCCACAATATTTCTGACCATGTTCTTCAAAAATCCCTCTCCGCTGACTGTGACAGAGATCAACTCCTCCCCAGAGATCTCATCGTTGATCATTTTAACTGAGATATCATAGAGCCTTCGTACAGAGGTTTTAATCGAGGACTTAGCCCCTTTGAAGCTCGTGAAATCGTGCTCCCCCAGAAGCCTTTTAGCGCTGCTGCTCATCTTCTTAATATCAGGCTTTTTTCTCATATGCCAGACGCGGTTTATGAGCAGCGGGTGCAGATAGGTCGAGCAATATATAAGATAGCGATAAGATTTTCGTTTAGCGTTGTACTGCGAATGGAATTCCTTGTGAACATCCTCTGCGCCAATGATTTTAATCTCAGCCGGCAGAAGATTATTCACCGCCAGCTTTATCCCCTCACAAGGAATCTTCGTGTCTGTAAGAAAATGGGCGACCTGTGCCAATGCGTGCACGCCGCTGTCAGTTCTCCCCGACCCCATGAGCTTCACCTTTGAACCTACGACCTTCGTGAGCGCATTTTGCACGATCTCCTGAACGGTATTCTTCTCGCGCTGGATCTGCCAGCCCCTAAATGGAGTGCCATCGTATGCTATTGTTAGTTTGATGTTTCTCATAAAAAACCCGTGAAGCGTCCACCCGTGAAACGTAAAAATGCTTTTGTTGCGCTTCACGGGTGGACGCTTCACGCAATCGTTGCCCCACACTACTGTGTGTAATCGACCATCAGAGTTCCTTCGCAGAGCCCACAATCAGAAATCTGCAATATAAACTGGGATGTCGAGTTGCAGGTCGTATCTCCACCTATCACTGTCACGATGCAGTTGAAGTTGTTTCCCGACCATGTGCCGTTCGTCGTACCGGGAGGGCCATCTGCAATAGTCCAGGTAGTATCATCGGTGGCATATTCCTGTGGCGTGCACGTACCACTTGCATATATCCCATTAGAATCGCTCGGAAGCCCGATGCCGGTACAGACTCCAACTTGTGTAAACATCCATCTTATGGTCGTTGTTCCATCAGCGTTTTTATCGCTCCCGCAGGAGAGCAGAGCAACAAAAAGAGATGTTAGAAAGATAAAACGAATAATTTTTGAGTTCATATCCCCCCTCCGATTTAAGTTTCGGCCCACTTGATACTCAATTTTTATCAAGATATCAAGATTGACCACTCAATGACGATTTGAGCGAGCCATTAAATCCCGCTATCAGTTGCGGAGAGCGTCCATGTTATTGTCTCTGACATGTTCGGCTGTATCTGTCCCAGTCCAGTGTTAAGATCTATGGCCACGAAAAAACCACCATTTGCTTCAACGGTATCGAGGCCACCAAAAAATATCTCCCCGTTTGCCGTCCCGTCCGCGTCATCCCCATCCAAAAGATTGGCGGCGACGATCTGACCGGTTGCAGGAGCACCATATGCTACATCTCCCCATAGCTGCTCTACCTGAGTTGTGTCGATTTGTATGGCAACGCTGTACCCTCCACTTGCAGGGCCATTCTGCGCCATCACCATCATCGTACTATCTGAGTTGACGCCGTTGGCGGCAATTGCGCCTGAGTCGTAAGTGGTGCAGAAGAGTCCCTTCAGGGCGATATACTCCATCTTTTTTGAAAAGCGGATAATGGGAAGATTTAAAAGACAAACGCGTTGATCGGATCCATAATCAGGAGCTACAGGATTCGAAACCGAAACATTGCTTATCATGCACGTTGATCCTCCCATCCTTTCAGGTGGACTGATTTCTACTGTGATATCGATGGTGTTAGGGGAATATGCAACCATCGGCGACGGCGTACATTCAGGATCGAGTGGGATATCATCGGCTAAAGCCTCATTGGCTAATTCGGCCTCATGATGGTTTAAAAAAACCCCTCCCAGGAGGAGGCTGATTGCTATCGTTATGAATATTCCAAATTTCATCTTGGATATGTTATATCATCATTCTCAATCGCTGTCTATCGCTGTGAATGTCCATTCGAGACAAGTGATCGAAAGACCGTGAACCTGACAGATCCCGATTGTGGCACAGTGGGAGAGAGACCACACTCTTCACTCTGTTGCTCCATTGCCATTGCACTTATCTGTTATCCGGATATCCATTTGCTCAATAAAAGATTTCTCCGGCACTTTGATATCAAGATTGGTTTTATCACTTATACACATTTTCGGAGGAAGATTTTTGATGATCAGTTTGAATTGACCGGGAATTAGATCTTTGATCCAGTAATAGCCTTCACTATCAACATTTGATTCATGCTCTCCCAGCATAACAATGAGCGGCTGTAGTTTTACTTTGATATCTCCCTCAATAGATACCTTCCCCCTCAATGAACGGATAGGCTTAAACAAGAAGTTCACCACATATTCCTGATAATCTGAAATTTCGATCCTCTTCTGAATATCACTCACTGGCTCTATGTCATCGGGAATGTCTGCAGAATCCAGCCAAAGCGAGGCCTCCCCCTTCTCAACCCCCTCGAATATCGCTCCATCCCTGACATTATGGAAAGTTCTTATACTGCCGCTTGAGTCTTTAAGATTGAGTTTCGGAAGCGAAATGGAATAATCCCCCTCATCAGATATGCCGTTATCATTCACATCCATGATGAGTTGAACTCTCAAAGTCGCCCTGGGTAATATAAATGGGAAAAAAAGATTCTCGGCATTATCACCCGTTATTGTCAGACTCTGATCCGGCACCCCACTCAACAGCTTGAGCGCGTCAGAGCTGACTGTCACATCATGATCGCCAACGCTTACTCTCGAAAATATAAACCTCCCATGGGCATCCGTAACCTCCCGGTTCTTTCCATCGATCCTGACGTTGACACCGGTAAGGGGCACATCGCCTTCATCAAATCTTCCATTGTAATTATTATCTATAAAAACCATCCCCTCGACCTTTTGATTTTTGCTCCCTGTAAACAATCCTTTAATAAGAGAATCGCTTTCGATTCCGGGGCCAAAGTACTGCCGATAAGAGATTCTCAAACTGCCGATGAATCTGCTCACCCCTGTATATGAATATGAATTGGAAGCTGAGAGTGCGAGGCGATGCAGTGAGGTGACTTGGAAATCCAGGGAGGGCGAAAAGGACAATTGATGATTATTGCCTCTAAATCCCTGCTTTGTGTAAGTCAGGTTAAAACGCAAACTCATCCTTCGAAAATAAAAATCGGTCGATGCGTTTAACCTCGCGCCATCTGAATTATTGCTTCCTCTGCTATACCAGGCGTTTGCTCCGATATCCAGATATCTTCCTCCAGTTTCAATCCTGAGATCACTGGTCCAATCAACCCTGTTTAAGGAACCCTTAAGATCCTCTCGATTATATGTGACGTTATTCATAAGGTATGAATTCATGCCAATAGGTTGATTAAAAAAAAGTGTAGTATAGTTTGCAAGGAGAGTGCCATCGGCCGTCCTTTTTGATACCGATTGTCTTAAGCCGTAGCTGTTTTTAAATGCGGGTCTGCGCTGATATCCCAAACTAAAAGTCAGGTTGTCGGTGCTTCCGAACGCGGCGACATCGAGATTAATATCATGTAACAATGACGCAGATAAAAAACTAATCTGATCCTTCAGTTCCTGTTGAGTAGAAAACTCGTAGTGATGACGGTCGCTGGTCGTCCGCGTCCCTGAAAAATCCATCAACCCCTTCTTTACAAAATAATATTTGGCCGAAGTATAACCCTTCTCATTTTGAAAAAAAGGCAGCACCTGTGCCGCAAAACCCCCTTTGGAAACGTACCCCCCTGCGCCCAATGAGAAAAAGTCCTCGTAGAGATAATTCCCCTCGAGAGAACCTGCAAAATTGTAATCCTTACGATCTGTCGGTTGAAATGTGACAAAACCCACATTTATCAAATTGGGATAGCGCACATCAGCTCTAGGCCCCTGCACAAAATAGTTAAATCCCGCCACCCTTCCCTCATCCTTTATCTTTGAGAGATCCGGGGGCTGATCCACACCTCCAAAAATTTCGAAGGTCGCTTTATAATCATCATCGAAAGGATGATAAAAATCCTTAAAATAGAAATTCGTACCCAGAAACGAAACACCGGAAAGGACCACAGACTGAAACCGGTTCATAGAAAAAGATGAGTTTCCAAATGTAAATCTCACCTTGTCATTGATATATGTTGATCTGACCGATGTCACCTTTCCATCATGCAAACCGCTATGTGTAAAGACAGTATTCCCCGTAAAGCTGGCCTTTCCAGAACTCCACTGCATTCCCATGTTATGTGTATATTGGGGATTTAAAAAAAAATAATCGTTTGAATAATTTGAAGTATTTGAAAAATCGTAGATAAAATATGGCTTTCCAAGTTTAAACCTTGGGCTATCCATCCTGAACCCTAATGTCTGGGGGGGTAACACAGCAATTTCGACGGCATCCAAAAGGCCATCTTTCCAATAGAGGAGCTGTGTTCTTCCGATCTGCAGGGCCAAAATCGTTACAGATGACGATTTTTCACTTAAAATCTTAATCACTGTATCGTCAGCAGCAAAAAAACCCGACCCTACAACAGATATCTTTTTCTTCTGGCCGAGACCAAGCTGAACCTCATTCATCTCATCTTCTATCTTATCTTCAGCTGAATAGAGAGTGCTCGAAATTCCGAGAAGAAATGAAAAAAAAACAATCAGGACAACAACACGGATCACTTTAATACCACTGTCCTCTCGATTGGCGGTAGTTTGATTTTAGTGCTGACTACGGTTAGAATTGCCTTATAACTTCCTGCCGGGATATCTTTCACGACCGGTTGAAAATTCACATCGTTGATGCCACCGGGAATAACAGTTACATTCCCTTCCGTCTTCATCCTTGCCACCACATTACCATCCTTCATCAGTATCAAAAGTGGAGAAAACTTAAGTTCCGCGTTTCCTGTATTCTGAAATACAGCCCGAGCGCTCACAGGGAGATTCCCTTTCTTGGAAAGAAGCTTCAGATCTTTCAAAGCCAAGGCATAATTCAATGTTCCCTCCACATTGAGCAGTACCCTCACGTCAATAGCTGCCTGCATACCCACGCCGACGC
The DNA here is from genome assembly GCA_043818055.1 of Pseudomonadota bacterium. Lineage (GTDB taxonomy): Bacteria > UBA10199 > UBA10199 > 2-02-FULL-44-16 > JBDRGF01 > JBDRGF01. The sequence goes on from JBDRGF010000076.1 coordinate 9,028, forward strand.
TCTTAACATATTCTGTGGATTTCAGCGCTTCACCGCTTGGAGCCTCTCCACCCGCACTAAAACGCAGCCTCATATACTGGCTTCCTTTTAACGATGAAGGAACAACAAAGCTGATTGTCATATTCTTATGACTTCCAGCAGGAATTATGAGAGTTTTCGCTTCCAAAGTGATATTTCTGGCGATATTATCAGGTGGCAACGAGGGAATCGGTTTTATCTGTAATTTTCCATCGCTTCCGAGCACAACGCCGACGGGCGTGATGAAGGCCTGAAGAGGATATTTTCTGCTAGGGTTGTCAACCTTGACCGTAGTCGAAACCTGAGTGCCCGCTTTTCCCGAAATCTCTATTGAAGGAGGAGAGACCCCGATCGCAGCCATACCGAACTGCGCTGCTTCGGGTGTAGCTCCTTTCGACGCTTCCTTGGGAGCTTCGGCTTCACCCTTAACAGAACTATCAGCCGGCGTTCTTCCTTTTCTCTTCGGACTCTTCGCGAAGGCATCCATGCAGCCAAATACAAGAAGTAGCGTCAATACCAACGACAAAGACAAAGACAAAGACAAACATCTGTTTTTCATGTCATCTCCTTAAATTGCGCTTGTGGTTAAACGAAACCTGTCTGTTATCTTTCCGCTCTGCTGCGGCGAAATCTCAAGCAACATCCTCAGGGTTATAGTATTGGCACCGGAAAGCACATCTACTCTGTTAAACTGAGGATATGTATATATCACATCTCCGATGTCAGATCTGTTTGTGGAAAGGGAGTAATAGCTGTTGCTGAACGAGCTGGGAGAGGCATAGAGTCTGGTAAGCTCAACCCCCACGGAATCGATACCGCTGAAGATGATCGCCACGTTCAAAACAGCCTCCAGAACAAGATTCCCTTTGTCATTTAAAAAAGCGTCTCCATTTGAAACTAATTCAGGATGTGTGAATGCTACATTTCCAAAATCTACCGCGTCGCCCGTTAAAATCGTCGACTTTCCAAACTGGTTTGATCCTCCGGAAAGAGTTATCTGTATTGTCGGGTTGACCGTAGCACCCATTTCAACTTGTGAGTCATTTGCCGTCTGCCCGAATAAAACGATAACAGATTTCGGAAACAAAAACGAAATAGCGATAAACAATATCAAACCCGAAACTCTTTTTAAATTTTTTATTGAAAAAGAAAATTTATGTAGACAATTCATAGTTGATATATATAAATGTATATTAGATTTTATTCAAGTTTTAAATTGGGGGCTTCGAAAAATAGGGAGATGTTACAGCTCTTTTGTTAAAAATTTTTCAGAAGTTTTAAATTGGGGGATACCTTGATAGAAGTCAGTGCGCTTGATCATTACTTCGGCAACTTCCACGCACTTAAGAATATAAGTTTTTCTGTTCCATCCGGTCAAATCACAGGTTTCATCGGACCGAACGGAGCAGGAAAATCCACCACTCTTAGAGTCTTGTCCGGTTTTTTAGTACCGATGAATGGTGAAGTTATTATAGATGATATTCCATTATTTAAAAACCCGATGGAGGCGAGAGAACGAATTGGCTATGTGCCAGAAGTTCCGCAACTTCACAGGGAGATGCAAGTCGATGAATATTTAAACTTTGTGGCGAATCTAAAAGGCATCTCCAAAAAAGTTTTTAATATACAACTAGATGAAATCACAACGAAATGTGGGCTCTCTAAACTCAAAAAACAGCTTATCGGCAACCTTTCCAAAGGAAACAGGCAGAGGGTAGCGCTTGCTCAGGCTTTTATAGGAAAACCAACAGTTTTATTGCTCGATGAACCGATGTCCGCAATGGATCCCGTTCAGACTATGAGCTCAAGGGAGCTGTTAAAAAATCTCTCTAAAAACACAACGATACTGATATCTTCCCACATCCTCTCCGAGATATCGCAATTGTGTGACCACCTGATTTTAATCTCCGATGGTGAGATTAAATATCAGGGCCCTGTAAGTGAGATCTATGCAACTTCAAAAAATGGCAAAATTGTGGAATTAAACTTCTTTTCAATGAACGACGATTGGGCAGATAAGGTCAAAAAACTGCCCGAGTGCACACTTATAAGCAGAGAGGGCTCAACACTTCAGGTTGAGATTTTCGATGAAGCGGTATTTCTACAGAATCTTTTTGAATTAACAGCGAAACACCATATACCGCTTAGAGAGGTTGCATCCAAGATGCACAAACTGGAATCGTTTTTTAGGGGGAATTAGCCGGTGAAGAGCAAGACATTTACAATCGCATGGAATGAATGGAAGATATTCTTTCACACACCTTTTGCCATGCTTATCATCCCGCTCTTTATAGCCCTTTGCAGTATTTATTTCTACGCAAAGCTCGACAGTTTCCTCTCCCTTTTAAACCCAAGCGACGCTGCGACCACTGTAAAAGGGCTCAATATCAACTCCTTTCTTCTGCTTCCATTCTTCAAGGATATGTTAAATGTCTTCATCTTCATCATACCATTGATAACGATGAGAACTTTTGCTGAAGAGAAGAAGATGGGGAATTTTGAACTTCTTATCAGCTATCCTGTCAGACCTGAAAAAATACTTTTCGGAAAGTACCTCGGCGTTTTAACGATCATCCTTCTACTTTTATTATTGAGTTTTATCTATCCCCTCATCACGATAATCTTTGGCGATCCTTATCTTCCTCTGATACTTTCCACATATTTAGGTTTTTTTCTCTTCATACTGATGTACTCTGCTCTCGGGGTTTACGCATCCCTTCTAACTGAGAACCAGATCATCGCGGCCATCATCACTTATGGAGCATTTTTCGGCACATTTCTCCTGCGTTGGCTTGCTTATGTATCATTTTCACCGCTGGATAAATTTTTTCAAAATTATCTATTTGTGGTGCATATCAACAATCTGATGAACGGCTTCATGTTCACCGGCGATATCGCCATGTATCTCTGTACTACAGGAATTATCTTAACATTGGCTTATTGGAGAATAAGGAGGCATTACGTAAGATGATTTGGTTAGGATCCATAGGAATTTTGGCATGTCTTGCGGTCATTCTGTTGAGAATTGAGCCTCAGTGGGTTCAATATCTCGCCTTTGCTGTGAGCATCTCCCTCTTCTCCCTCATTTTAATAAAGGAGATCAAATTGCCGGGGAACTTTAAAAACTGGATAAAAACAAAAACGCTATTGTTAACTCTCATTCCTTTTTTCCTCATCACCAATCTGATCATCAGAAAATATGAGCCTGTATGGGATGTTTCCGAATACAAGAACTACTCATTCCGACAGGAATCAATCGATTGGATTTCAAAAGTGAATGAACCTGTTGAAATAATGATCTTCTTAAAAACCGACGACAAGACATCTACCTATGCCTTGTGGCTACAGGACCAGCTGGATAAACACACAAGCTTTGTTAATGTCAAAACTTTGAACATCAACAGGGATGTATCACTTGCAAATCGCTATGGAATAACAAGCCCTAACCAGGCGGTACTGATTTCCGGAATAAACTGGGTCAAAGTCGATAGTTTTAAAGAGGATGCTATCATCTCAGGCATGATCAAGCTCTTATCAAAACAGGATGTGACGATATGTTTTTTGAGCGGAGATGGAGAACCCGATGTAGATGATGATTCACCTTCAGGGTTATCGGTGGTTAAATCAACCTTAACCGATATGGGTTACAAAACAAGCATCGTAGCCTTAAAAGATAAAACCAACATAATGAGCAGCTGTTCTTTGCTGATAATTATAAATCCAAAAACCTCTCTTCTCCCCTCCGAAGCAAAAAACTTTAATGAGCTTTTGAACTCTGAGACACCCATCCTCTTCGCAGCTGGCCAGCTGGTTTCACCAGAGATGAAAACGTTGCTAAAATCTGCAGGAATCACCCTTTCTGAAGAAATCGTCATTGAGCCAAACAATGTGGAGGATAAAACTTCAGTCACAGATATCGTCCTCGAGAGATTTGAAAACCATCCAGTCAACGACAATCTCAGTGGACGCCTGTACATGCCGGATGTTCAGCAGATACTGACAGGTACCAGCAACAAATTTCAACTCTCTAAATTGCTCACCACCCCCTTTTCGAAAGAGTATGCCCTGCTCGATGAACAAAACAGATCGAAAGAAGATACAAGCCAATCCTTCATATTAGCTGTAACGACTCAAACTGCTGAAAAAGAACCAGCGATGGTGATATTCGGCAGCGCTGGAGCATTTCTTAACAAAAATTTGAATTTTGGAGTCAACAAGGGTATCTTTATCAATGCCATTCGCTGGTTGATAAAGGAAAATCAGGTTTCGTTGATCGCGCCAAGGGAATATTCCGAGAGGCTGATTCGCCTCGATGAGTCAGAGTCAGAATGGATTAAACGCTTATTGGTGTACGCCCTGCCCGGCTTCTTGCTCATCGTGTGCGGCTTGATCTTCATTGGCCACAGGAAAACAAGATGAAAAAAAATCTTTTTTACATGATTTTCTTTTTTACTGTGCTCGGCATCTCCACTCTGATTTTGAACATCAGTTTTAAGAAGAAGTTGCCGAGAGTGGTGACCTGCAATCCTTTCAAAGTAATTTCCATAACGGTTGAAAATGAACAAACTCTGCCAATAGTTATCAATAAGGATTTAAATGACGGGAGATGGATAGTCTCTCAGGGTGATTTTTCTAATCTCGCAGACCAAAAGACCATGGATATTTTTCAGAATGTGATTTGCTATATCCCATATATTGAAAAATTCGAACCCTCTGACCCCTCTCAGAATGTCAGCAAAGAATTTGGTTTTGAAAAGCTACGAAAACTCACAGCCCGGTTTGCGGATAAAAAGGACCCTGTCACGCTATCTTTCGGATCCGCAACCCCCACAGGGACTGAAATTTATACCGCTTCTTCAGTTACTCCAAAATACATCTACACGATACCCAATACCCTCGAAAACCAGATAATACCAAGCTTTATGGACATACAGTCACGCCATCCATTTGACATTGCAGAAGGGGATACAGTTACATTCGAATTTCAGGGAAGGAGATTTTTATCTGATGATATCATCCCTGTTTTAAAGGCTTTTACATGGGTCAATTATCATGGCCCGATGAAGGAGGAGGATCTCTCTGAGTACGGTTTTTTTCTCCCGGATCTTCGAATTAAAATTGAAAAAAAGAACAATTCTCAACAGGAATTTCTTCTCACAAGGCAGAATAAGAGATATTACCTAACGCTCAGAATGAATGACTATTATTACGTCCTCATCCTGTCGCCACAAGCGCCAAAACTTTTACTCGACACACTAGAAAAAGGTATAACGCACCAGACTGCTTCCTAGCATTGCTGCTTTGACCGGAATAGACATCTGTAGCCAATAGTGATCTAATACCCCTTTCCCTGCTGGATAAATATTCAGAAATTCGCCTGTCGGCAGCACATCTACATAATTTGAAGGTAATACATCAGCAAATGAATTGAGCTCATCCTTTGTAAAATCGCCATCGCGACTCAGATAAATTTTAAATTTGCCGTAATGCTCGTACGCCAGATTCAGACGCTTTGCTCTGCCGCTCTCCTGACAGAAAAATTCCCCGGTAATCGGAGGGCCATCAAATATACTTGAAATATATCCCTCTATCGGAAAGGATATCTGATTTTTGATGGCCGTATATTGCTCTGTATAATCACCTTCGACAATCATCGTAGCGCTGTAAAGTGGCTCACTCCCCCTCTGGGGCGTGTAAAAAAAATGTACCCTTAACGCCCTCGGACCGGTAATCCTGGAATGGGGCTGGCATTGGGCGGAGATATTCCACTCTATGGATTCTGAAAGGGCTGATTTGGATTCGGATGGAAGAATAAAGAGAGAGAGTAAAATAAAAAACATCGATACAAAAATAAAAAAGTTCCTCTTCATCCTTCCATTATTAGAACAGCATCAATCTTGTTGCAAGATAAGAATGTGAAATAAAAAACAACCCCCTCCTCATAACTCAGGAAGGGGTTGAATTCTGAACTTCTGAATCTGTCACTCCCTCTCTCCCCCCCAAGCTGGCCCTCATGAAATCATGCCAGCTTGTTGAGAACCTTCATCCTACGGAATTGCATCAATCGCAGTAAACGTCCAGGTAATCGCCTCAGTCAGGCCATCAACGACCAGGTTGTACGCATTAAGCTCTAACCCCAGGTAAAATCCTCCATTGTCTCCATTTTCAGCATAACCGCCGAAGAAAATCTCACCATTAAAAAGACTATCACCGTCACTACCATCAGCCAGATTGAAAGCTCTAATGAGTCCATCTGCTGGAGCTCCAACTGCTAGCTCACCAAAGAGCTGCGATCCAGCCACGCTGTCTATCTGGGCAAAAACTGTTGCATCACTGCTTATGTTATCCTGGGCATTAACTACCAAGTCTGTTGCATTCGCCCCGCTACCCTTCAAAGCAGCAGAATCATATGTTGTGCATAGCAACCCAGCCAGCTTCAGATATGGCATTTCGGACGAGGCTTTGATCATGTCCACACCATCAAAGTAGCACTCCGTTGAATCAACTCCACCTTCACTTTCAACAGGCGTGCCAACTACTACAGGGCCAGTCACACTACATAAGGGAATTTGCAGAATGGCCGGAGGACTTATTGTCAACGCATACGTGACACTTACAGGGGCAAAAGCCACTGGTATTGCTCCTTCGCAGCCGACGATGATATTGGTATCAGCTGTCTCTGCAATCGCATTGTTTGCCACATCGATGTTAAGAAAATACCCTCCTACACCAAGGCAAATCGCCATCAATGTCAATAACCATAATTTCTTCATAAAAACCTCCTTCTTTCTCCTACTCGTTAAAATCTGTTGGATTGGTTCCCTTCCACCTCCTTTCATCCAACCCATACTTCCTTCCAAAATCACCACTGCTCTTTAGGTGCATATCGCGTACCAAAGATAAGGTGTGTGTTTTTTGATAACGGGTTTTATTGAGATATTTCAAGTGGTTATAGATTTTTTCCAGATTTTGAATTTTTGATCTCTGCCGAAAATCTAACAGGTGGGTGAAAATGATATTTTCCACATCTTGCAACTAATTAAAATTAAGAAACAATTTTGAGAGGTAAGTTTGGCGAAAAATTTCTACTGCCGGATCCATAGCAATTTTTTTCGAGTGTATGTATGATATTGCGACAGAGGAGTCAAAAGAGTGACAGGAAATGAAAAACAAAAATCGGATGTAGCATGTGAGCCTGTTTCCGAACTCAGTTTACTCTCATCGCGGGGAGCTTTGCTACGAAGCAATCTGGCAGAAATAATTGAACTTTCTTGATCGCCACACTCGCCTTCGACTCGCTCGCGATGACAAATCCACTTCAACTGTTTTAAAAAAAAGATCAGAAATAGTATTTGCGCCTTAATGCAAATACATGTTACTGTAGCAGAACTATGAACAAATCAAATAGAATTAAAAACCTCCTTACCGGTCAGGAACTGCGGGCAGTTTCTTTGTTTTGCGACAGATTAAAGAAAGAAACCGGGAAGCAGACACACACAATCGTGTTGTTTGGTTCCAGATCACGCGGCGAAGGCCATGAGGATTCAGATGTCGATATATTGATCATCCTGAAGAAAGAAGATCACATAATGAAGGTCAAAATATGGGACCATGCATACAAAATCTTCGATGAAACAGATATCATGATCTCCCCTTTAGTGTTGAGCGTTGAACAATTCGAAAAACTTTTAAAACATGAAAGGCTGATTGCTTTGACTATCCGGAAAGAAGGGATCAAATTATGAACAATGAAAACAAGCTTGGGAATTCAGGATTGGAAATGGAAAAAGGAAGCTCAGCGCTTGAAGAAGCTCAGATATTATTTGATAACGCAAAATACGATGGTGCGGTTTCAAGGGCTTATTACGCGGCTTTTCATTATGCCTGCGCAGCTCTGTTGAGCAAGGGACTTGAGGCGAAATCTCACCAGGGAATGCAGCGTCTTTTTCATCTACATTTTATCCGCACAAAGATTTTTAATAATAAGGCGGGAGTCATATTGAGTCATGCCCAAAAGGCGAGAGAAGAGGCTGACTATTATCCTGAGATCTCTTTTACTAAAGAGATAGCTGAAGAACGGTTGAATGAGGTCAAAACATTCGTAAAGCAATTACATGCCTACCTTGAATCATAAAAATGTCGAAGCTCAATTTATCGACACTGTCCATGTCAGGTTTTCGGTGAGACTTGCGGTGGGGGCATTGAGATTTGCCTTGATAAGACTTAATCCTCTGCTTGGAAACTCGACCGATCCGTTCTTCATGCCGTCTCCGTCCACATCATCGCCATCGCTGATCGATTTTCCAAGAAATCCATCTCTATTGCTGAATTCGGAAACACCTTCTAAAGAATCGGCAAGACGTGTTGCGTCAAACCTCTTCGAATTTGATTTTCCAACTGATATATCCAAAACTTCGTCCGGCAATTCGTCGTCACCGGATATCTTTGAATCAAATGCCATCGGCCCTCTGCACAAAAGCCCAGTGATGCGCTTTGTAACATCCTTCACTGCTACAATTATACGATCATCATTGCGACTCAATATTTTGCATCCCAGATTTGACTCACATTCGCCTAGCTCAGCCCCTATATCGTGTTGTGTTGACAAGATAGAAATTTGCATGTCTTCGATATTATGAACAGAGATTGGTGCGGGTAAACAGCTGACAGATATTGATGTTGTCGCAGTCGCTGCATAGGCCTCTTCACCTATTTCCAAATTCCTCGATTCATACATATAATAGAATGAGAAGATCAAAAGCATCATCGTTATCATTATATATATCTTTTTCATCTTAACCCCCCTGACAACTTTTTAACATTTTCTCATACATTTAGGATATGCATATATCATTCCAGCAAAAATCAGGAAAAGTTAACTAAATTAACATTGTATTTCATTAGGTTAGCCGGATAAATCAGAGACGGTTTTTGGGCACGCTAAAAGTAAGGGTAAATTGCGTATTTGCAATCCGTTGATATGCCCCATCTTTTTCGTGTGAGCTTTTAGTTGATATTTTAAAACTGCCAGGTTTTGGGCGATATTTTCCAGATTACACCCGTTTGAGTAAATAAACACCCACAGCATAAAAAACCCGTGAAGCGTCCACCCGTGAAACGTGAAACGTAAAAATGCTTTTTTGGCGCTTCACGCTTCACGAACAACGCTTCACGTCTTTCAAAATTCCACCATAAATCCGACTGAATAAAGGGGACCTGATAGATTCAAGCCCTTTCTGCCAAAGTCATCTATCCAGTTATATTGAACCTCAATGACAAAGAAGACATCCTCAACATCGAAGTCGCTATCCGAGCCGACTAAGCTCAAAAGCGTGCCTCCTCCGCCCTGCAATCCCATTTTATGCCCTGTGATGCTACCGCTCGTCGTCCTCTCATGATATATCACGCCTCCAAATCCACCTTTGATGAATGGAATAAAATATCTCACGCCTAAATAATCAAGCCGCCACAGAGCGTTGATCTCGAAAGGAAAGGCGAAGAAATCATAATGATCCCTCGATCTTGTGTGATCGATCTCCCCCCGCGCGATGCCGCTTTTCCAGAAAATTCCACTGCCGGCCTGAATACCATATTTTCTCTTATACAGATATGTAAAATCGAGTCGCGTTATCACATTCGTATATTGGCCGAAATACTCCCGGCTCTCGTTCGACACCGGCATCCAGAGCCCGCTTTTAATTTCAAAACCGTATGTATGATTATCCTTGTCGATTGCAAAGGATGTGCTTGAGATGAGAATGGAAAATGTGACTATTAAAAATAAAAAACTTTTTTTTTGAAATGATTTCAAACGCTTGTGCAACAAAACAATTAGGGCTATCAGAATTACTCCTATACTCAATCCACTATGCACTACACACTTATTCACTACAAGCTGATTTAAGGTGCACCCTTTCTCCCCCGCTCCCCCTGCAGGGCCTAACGTACGCTGCGGAGTCGCGCTGGCGGCCACGCCGCTCGAAAGAGTCCCTGTGCGGGTGAGGCTGACATTTCCCGCCTCATCCACAGCATCCATGGCGATATAATAGAGCAATCCGTTAGTAAGCCCACTGACACTTGCTTCAACAGTCGTTCCTGAAGATGGCTGGCTCACAGTTGAACTCACATCCGTCTTCGTGAGCACAATTGCAGGATCTGTATCAGTATAGATGTTGTAGGAACTCATATCCGCTTCTGTAAGCCTGTTGAAATTTATATAGACCCTCTGGTATCCGTAATCGGTGCTGTTGATCGTCACAGCTGGAGGAGGCGTATCGACGACGAGGGTCGTCGCCCTCCGACCGCGTTCGGCTACGGTCGTCGTGGAATCGGTGACAAAAAAGAAGATCGAGTTATTACCCTCTATGAAGGAGGTGCTGTTGTCTGCGTAATTGAATGTCAGAGTAATATCGGTATCGGCTAATGCCGCACCCGAAGTATTTCCGTTGGAGTCTGTCATGAGTGAACCGCTGGCGTTGACATCTCCATTCGACCTCACCTCATATGTCCCGGCTGTGTCGCTTTTGAAAATGATATCGAAACTCTCTCCCAACCCAAGCTTTGAATCCCCTCCCGAATATGTTGAACCTGATGTTATTGTGATCCATGGATTGGCGGTAAAAACTCCAACGGTGAGATCGGCGTTGATGGAATAGAGATATCCGTCGCTCTTGGAGCTTGCCATCAAAAGATTTGGCGTAACCGTGGTGGGGAGCGGTTCCTTGTCCTTCGTGGGATCGGTGCCTAAGTCGAAAACCTGATCATTTGGCGTGTTGACGATGGAGAGTCCGCCGATGCCTGCCGCGTACGCATATATGGCGCCAGTTCCTCCACCGATCGGGTTTGAAACTTCAGTGACTACGACAGATGTCGGATTCGAATTGAGCGAAATGTCGATGTCAGATTTGACTATCGAATTATTGGAAGGGTTCACGTGCACAAGATACTTGCTGGTCTGATCGACGATATAAATATTGTTGCCATTCGGGTCTGAGGCGATCGAAACGAGATTGAGCTCAGATGAAATCCCGATATTTATCATCTGTGCCTCTATGGCGCTATCGGGGATAAAGAAGAGAGCGCCGACATTTGTTGTAAAGTACGCTCCATTCACCTCTTTCACATAGACGGCATCCGTGATCGTGTAGCCGGTCTTGTCCTGAATTGTGATTGGAATTGTCGCTGTGACTTTGTTTTGAAGATAATCATAGCGGTGAACATTACGCATCGTGTTGTCCGCGATCAGCGCAATCGTCCCGTCATCATTGAGCACAACAGGGCCAAGCGAACTGCCTGCCGATATCTCGATTGAAATAGGCAGTGCAGTAATGTCGTCCATTGTATATATGAGAAGATCCCCGTCATCCTGAGAGGCGTAGATCTTGCGGTTTCTCGAATCATAGGCGAGTCCCATGATGTTGCCATCGGTGCCATCGTCTTTCGATAAAGCCGGTGGTTGATCATCGTAGAGTGCAAATTTTCCCATGTCGATTAGTTTGAGACTTTCGGCATAAGAGATCATCATCGTGCGATCGCTTTGCAAAACCGCATCAGTCACAGAGGATGCGATGGAAAATGAAAATGGAGGGCCGCCGGAAAATACGAGATCGGTATCAGGATAGGCGAAAGATGCCAGAGGAAAGAGAAGAAAGAATAATAAAATCACCTGCAGAAAAAAAAGTTTTTTATATTCAGGTTTGAGCATCTTATTAATTTTTGTTGGGAATACCACCCCAAGTCTCCCCCGGGCAGCCACGAGGGGCTACCCCTACACGTAAACAGCATGAAAATCATTTCTTAAATAGCTCTTCAAGTTTCTTTTTTGTTTTTTCAATACTATGATCAATTCCTTCCACAGGCTCCCCGCCCATGCTGAAATAATTGCAAAAATTGGAGGCCTCTTTATCAACAACCCTCTCCGCCATGATCTCGTGGCATTGGTTGTTGCACGATTTATCGTGAAACTTGCACTGAAGACAGCATCTTAAGTTGTGTCTGCATTTAGGACAGGTATCTCCCCTGCCGACAACGCCCATTACCTCTATCTGCTCTCCGCAGAATACGCAGGGTATCAGTTTCATAGAATAGTAGCCTCATCTTCATCAGTATCTTTTCCCATGATCCATCTGAAAAAGCCCCTGCTCTTTTTGAGCGTGACAAGCTCCTCTATTATTCCCGTCAGGACATACCCACAGACCAGAAGAAAGAGTGTAACCTCCGGACGAATCGCAATAACGAAGATGACCACGACCATCAGGACGAGTGCAAAAAAGGAATTACGGCTCCTAAGATCAAGGAGCTTCATCGATCTGTACCTGATCGTCGTCACCATCAGGAGCGCCAAAATCACGACCATAGAGAGCACCCACCAGTTCCCGACAGGGGGAAAGACGTTGAAGTATTCATGGAAGATGACGAAAGTCGCAAGGACATATGCCGCTGCCGGAATGGGGAGCCCCTCAAAATCCATCTTTTCAAGATTGTCGTGTTGGACATTGTAACGGGCAAGCCTCAACGCCCCGCAGGCGAAGAATAAAAATGACGCGAGCCAGCCAAACTTATGCATGCCGTAGAGTGACCATGTGTAGATGAGAATTCCGGGTGCTAACCCGAACGAACAAAGATCAACAAGTGAATCATATTCGACGCCGAACTCGCTCTGCGAACGTGTCAGGCGCGCAAGCCGTCCGTCGAGAAGATCAAAGACGCCGGCCAGAAGGATCGCCCATGCGGCTGCTTTGAAATCCCCTCCCCACGACTTGACGATAGAAAAAAATCCAAAGAAGAGGCTCCCCGTCGTGCACAAATTAGGCAGGAGATAAATTCCCCGTCTAACGCCCTCTTTATTCTTTTTTCTTCTTCTGAATTTCAAGTTATCTCCTTTTTTATGAACCTGTTGTCGAAAACAGTTTTTTTAATGTTTTTGCAGGGGCAGACCCCCGTGTCTGCCCGTTTTCACTGAAGAGGGCAACCACGGGGGGTTGCCCCTACATCCTTCCCACAATCGTCTCTCCCCCTCTTACCTTATCGCCGACTTTCACAGTCACTACGATCTCTTTTGGCATGTAAAGGTCGACTCTTGAACCGAAACGTATCAGGCCGGCACGCTCTCCCTGCTTAAAATTCTCAGTGCCTTTGAAATAGCAGACGATGCGGCGTGCGACGTATCCTGCGATCTGAATCATTTTGTAATTTCGTCCCATCTGATCTTTAAATTCGATGCAGTTCTGTTCATTGTCGAGCGATGCTTTATCGCAATGGGCAATATGAAATTTCCCCTTGTTATAAGCGACATCAGTCACTGTTCCAGCACAAGGCATTCTGTTTATGTGAACATTAGCTACAGACATGAAGATCGAGACTAAATTAAAATCGCCATTCTCGCCGGCACTTATCACCCTGCCATCGGCCGGTGAGAGAAGGATCATCTCTCCCCTGGGAAATCTTCGTGGAGGATTTCTAAAAAAGAGCGCGATCGAGATAGCTAAAACAAAAAAAGGCAAAGCTAGATAGATGGCAGAGAGATACCAGAACATGAGGGCTAAAAGAAGGACGAAGCCGATAAAAGGAAAACCTTCGAACGCTACGGGAAGCTGAACAGGCCTTCTTTTATAAGCATCAAGATTGTTATCGTTAAATTGCTTCATAATATTTCAAGTACACCTGTACAATAAATGTAGGGGCAGACCCCCGTGTCTGCCCGTTTTCACTGAAGAGGGCAACCACAGGGGGTTGCCCCTACAAAAATTCGTTAGAGACTCTCTTTCTTACTCCGTTTCCATCTCGCGATATTTTACAAGCAAGCCCTCAAGCTTGTCCTTGCCGACTAGCTTCTGCTTCTGAAGGGTCTTTCTTTCGAGCTCATCTTGAGGAGTCAGATAGGATCGATTGTTGAACTCCTCTAGCTTTTGCTCAAGCTCCAGATGCTCCTCATAAAGGGCATTCAAATCCCTGTCGTCACCACGACGTTTTTCGATGATTTTAAGATCTCTCTTTTCCATTGGTATTCCTCCATTTTATTTTTACAAAACCTATCCCTTTTATGTGCGAGATGTCAAGAACTCGTTGAAATTCAATGTGTTTTCAGCTCTCCGACTCGTTCCTCCACAACTTTAACAATCTCATTATTTTCTATCAACCCGGCGATCTTTGCTATATCGAACCTGAATTCCCGATCGACTTTAGCAAATGAGACATACTTGCGGATCTTCTTATAAGCCTCGTTAGTCCCTGAGCCTAAATTATTCCTCTTTGGATTGAGATCAATCGCCTGAGCTGCAGCCAGAAGTTCGATTGCCAATATCTGTTTGAGATTTTCGGTGACCTTCAATGCTTTCCGGGCAGAGTGCATGCCCATGCTGACATGATCCTCCTGATCCGCGCTCGTCGGAATCGAATCGACAGATGAGGGATTACTTAAAGTTTTGTTCTCTGAGACTAAAGATGCCGCAACAACATGAGGAATCATCATACCCGAACTTAAGCCTGCATCCTCTATGAGAAACATCGCGGGGATCTCTCCTTCGAGCGGCGCGTTAAGAAGAGCTATCCTTCTTTCAGAGATCGAACCCAACTCTGAAAGCGCTATGCACAGAGTATCCATCGCAAACGCGACAGGCTCACCATGAAAGTTGCCACCTGACAAAATCTCATCATCGTCGACAAATACAAGGGGGTTATCTGTGCAGCTTACAAGCTCTCTCTCAATTACACCTTTTGAATATGCGAAGAGATCCTTTGTGGCACCATGTACCTGAGGCACACAGCGGAGCGAGTACGGATCCTGCACCCTCTTGCAGTTTTTATGGCTATCAAGATTTTTGCTACCGGAAGTCAATTTTCGAATATTTTCAGCAGTGATGATCTGTCCCGGATGGGGTCTAAGCTCATGAATTCGTTTATCGAACGGGGCTAATGACCCCATATCGCCCTCAAGAGAGGATGCTGCTGCTATATCGGACACCTTGATGAGCTGTATTGCGTTTAAAATTGCCAAAACCCCTATCGCCGTCATCCCTTGAGTCCCATTTATGAGTGAGAGCCCCTCCTTCGCCTTCAAACGAATCGGCTTTAACCCTTCTTTTGAGAGGGCATCTGCTGATGGGACGATCTTTCCAAGATGATAAACCTCTCCCTTGCCAATCAGAGTTAAAGCCAGGTGCGCAAGAGGTGCAAGATCGCCGCTGGCACCGACTGAACCCTGAGATGGTATGACAGGCGTGATATTTTTGTTGATGAGTTCAATTAAGAGATTAAGGGTTTCTAAACGAATGCCTGAGAATGAATGAGCTAACACGTTGGTTCTTAAGAGAAGCATGAGCCTTGAGATCTCTTCGGAGAGTGGCCTTCCAACGCCGACGGCGTGTGAGATGATCAGATTCTCCTGCAGCTCATCGAGCTTTTCGATCGATATCCTCTTTTTAGCAAGCCTCCCAAAACCTGTATTGAGACCATATATCGGATGATCGGATGCGACCTTTTTGTCAACAAAGCTCCTTGTCGCATTAATTTTACCTGCAACCTCTGAAGAGATATCGACAGTTAAATCACCTCTCAAAAAGTCATCGATCGATTTGAGAGTAAGACTCTTGCCATCTATATATAGTTTGTTTTTCATAATCCCCCAAAAAAGCGCATATGGCATATAGTATATGGTATATGGTATATGGTCAAAAGCTAGATAATCAAGTTTTTCACCATATGCTATATGCTACATACGCTTTTGATTTTGGCATCACTCTTCCTTATATAATTCGGCTTCAACGTGACGAGCTCCGATGGAGCGCCACTTTTTAGCCTTTCCAGCGCAATCAAACCCAAGCCGGATGCATTGCTGTAGAGCATATTTTCATCTATTATGAGACTTGGTTCCTTTTCAAAGGTGCTGCGATATCTCACCACACCATCGCCGACCAGGAGTATCTCACTCTTTATAGCTATCAGTCTAGTGAGCAATTCATCAGGGTCGAATACACCCTCTTCCATCACCACATTGAGTTTCCTCTCCTCTATTTTATAAACCGCTGCAAAAAGCTGAGAGCGTCTCGCATCGATCAGAGGGGCGATGAAGCCACTCCGATCGATTGAGTTGTATGCAAATGCCTCGAGGGAAGATATGCCGATGAGAGGGATGTTGAGCGCGAGTGAGAGCCCCTTGGCTGTCGCCAGACCAATCCTGAGTCCCGTGAACGATCCAGGACCTTTAGCAACTGCGATTCCATTCAAATCTGCTGTCTGGAGCGAATTTCTTTTGAGCAGAATATCGATGTGCTTTAAGAGCCAGTCGGTGTGATTAGATTCATTATCCTGATTGATGAAATCCATCGCCCCCTTTTCATCTATCAGGGCAACCGAACCTCTCATGGTCGATGTGTCGATGGATAGTAAAAACATAGTGCTTAAGTGCTTGAGTGCAATGCATTAGTTATACTTACGCACTTAGACACTTAAGCACCTTCCTTAAAACAAGTGTTTTATAAACCCCTTAATATTCCACAAACGGTTGATGTCGTTGAATGTCACTACCGCCATAAGTGTGAGCAATAGCGCAAGCCCTATCCGCATCGCATTCATTCTGATCTTCATGCTCACCGGTTTTCGTATTATCGCCTCTATTCCGAAAAAGAAAAGATGTCCTCCATCCAAAACCGGAATAGGCAATAAGTTGAAAATTCCGAGTTGAAGACTTATGAATGCCAGAAAATAGAGAAAATGGGTAAAGCCACTGGCTGCAGCATTTGCCGAGGCCTTGGCTATCATGATCGGACCGCCTACCATCTTTATTGAAAGATTGAATGAGAGAAGGCGTTTTAATATGGTAAATGTAAGCGAGATCAGTTTTATATTTTCCCCAGCGCCTAGTTTTATAGCTTCAAAAAATGGATAGCGCTTTTTGACAGTCTTTAAATTGGCAAATCTGTCCTTGCTAACACCCACCAACCAGCGTTTATAGCCTTCATTATATTCAGGCACGATTTTAAGCTTTATGACCTCCTGATTTCGCTCGACTGTGAATTCAATCTCCTCACCTTTGAACTCCTGAATCCCTTCTGCAAATTCTATCCAGTCGATGACGGGAGCTCCATTGATAGCTAAGATAAGATCTCCCTCCTTGATACCGGCATTGGCTGCGGGACTTTTTGGGACTACGCTATCTATACTGGCCTGATTTTCCGTGAAGAGGTATGGCTCTATTCCCGTGTACCCACCCTTCATTCCGGAGAGTTCCATGACCTTGAGATGTTTGGTGAGGATCTCACCCTTTCGATCGACGGAGATGTTCGCCTCTTTTCCCATGTTGAGAGAGAGGAATTGTAGGGCATCGTTCCACGTCGCAACATCTTTGTCATTGACGCTCACAATTATATCGCCCTGCCTGACATCAGCTTCAACTGCCGGAGAATTAGTGCGGACATTTTCTATCACAGGAGGATTAGAGAGGAACTCAGGCTCAGTTCTTCCAAGCATGAAGACGACCGGCATTATCATAAAGGCTAAGATGAGATTCATAAGAGGGCCTGCGACTACAACTCTGAACCTCTTGAAGAGCGATTGATTGCAGAACGCCCTTGGGTCTGAAGAATCTGTCTCCTCATCATCTGGATCTTCGCCCGTCATCTTGACATATCCGCCGAATGGAAGGATGCAGAGTTTATACTCGGTCTCTCCCTTAGTAAATCCAATGAGCTTTGGCCCGAATCCGAGGGAGAATTCCTCGACCTTGATCCCCGCTCTCTTGGCAGCCAGAAAATGCCCCAGCTCATGTATGAAGATCAGAATTCCAAGAACAATTACGAAATAGATTATAGTCATAAATAACTCCAAATGCGCATGTAGTATGTAGCATGTGGCATGTAGTAAAAGGCCTGTTTAACAAGCTTTTGCCTACATACTACATGCCACATGCTACATGCGCTTTTTCTCTTCCAAACCTGTCGGCTTCGAAGAGGGTCTCGAGTGAAGTGACCTCTTTCACATCGTGCTCAGACATCACTTTTTCAACAATCGTTGGTATATCGATAAATTTTATCTTATCATTTAGAAATGCCCCTACAGCAACCTCGTTCGCGCTGTTTAACACTGTGGGCATCGTTCCGCCAGAAGCGAGCGCGTCATATGCCAGCTTCAGAGATTTAAATACATTTCTGTCAGGTTTTTCAAATGTAAGATTTTGTATTTCAGCGAGGTTGAGTCGCTTCACCGAAGTATTGATGCGCTCCGGAAAGCTCAAGGCATATGCTATAGGGGAACGCATATCCGGTTCTCCCAGCTCGGCAACAACGCATCCGTCGCAGTATTCGACGAGCGAGTGCACGATGCTCTGCGGGTGAATGACCACATCGATCTTTTCAGATGGAATTTTAAAGAGCCAGTGCGCCTCTATCACCTCAAGTCCCTTGTTCATGAGCGTTGCTGAGTCGATCGTTATCTTGCTTCCCATCTCCCATCTTGGGTGTTTGAGCGCCTGGGCCCTTGTGACCTTTTGAAGCATCTCATAAGTATATCCTCTGAATGGTCCGCCCGATGCCGTGAGAATCAGGCGTTCGACATCGTTTACATTATGCCCTGTGAGGGATTGAAAAATCGCGGAGTGTTCGCTATCGACCGGCAGCAACTTCACGCCCTTCTCTTTTACGAGGTCCATGACGAGTTTTCCACCCATCACGAGACTCTCCTTGTTCGCAAGTGCGACATCCTTGCCTGCGTTCAATGCTGCGAGAGTCGGCTTCAATCCTATCGAACCTACGATGGCAGATACTACCATATCCGCATCATCAATTGTGGCAACATCACAAGCTCCATCGATGCCGAATTTGATTTCAAGTGTTGAATCGGAGATGAGCGATCTCAATGTTTTTACAGCCGCTTCATCCCTCACCGATACGAGCCTTGGACAAAATTCCTTTATCTGCTCAGACAAAAGTTTTACATCGTGTCCCTCAGCCAGAGCAACAACTTCGAACTTGTCGGGATGCTCTCTCACCACATTGAGAACATTCGTCCCGATCGATCCGGTGCTGCCTAAGATTGAAATTTTTTTCATAACTTATATTCCAACTATGAACTTTAAATAAAAATAAACAAAGGGTCCAGAAAATATCAGTGCATCAAGACGATCGAGTATTCCTCCATGACCGGGAATGAGCTTTCCTGAATCCTTCACACCTAAACTCCTCTTTAGCATCGACTCCACAAGATCTCCAAGTGGCGATACGATCCAGAGCCCGAAGGCAATAGCGATGGTGTGCCATGCGCTAAAGGTCGGAATGAATATCTGTCTTATCACAAAGGCGCCAACCAGACTTCCGAGCAGTGCACCGAAGAATCCCTCCCACGTCTTGTTCGGACTGGTCTGTGGTGCGAATTTTCTCTTGCCGATAGTTTTGCCAAATGCATATGCAAATGTATCGCAAAGGCATGCGGGGACGAGGGTGAGAAGCACCCACTCCCTTCCGCCCGGAAGATCCCTGAGCCATATCCAGATCGCCATCGTGATGCCGATATAGACAAGGCCAAAGGAACAAAATCCCAACTTCATCAGAACAGGAGAGGGATCGGCGGAGGTTTTCATGTAATAGAGTGCGAGAAAAAAGATAATTCCCACCAACAATATGAACGAGAGCTCAAGCTGATCGGCGAAAAAGATCATCGTGAGATTTGTGGTAACGATAGCGATGACCAGAAGGATTCGCTCAAGCGGTTTGAATCCTATAAGATGCGAATATTCCGACGCGGCCAAAGCCGTAACCACCACGATAAGAATTGAAAATAGCGTGATCGGCATGAACCAGATCGCAGAGAGTATAGCAAAAGCCAACACAATTGCAGTTATTGCTCGAACCATAATACCCCTCCAAATAACAAATTACAAAATACAAATAAACTTCAAATCACAAAAAACAAATCCCCAAAAATATGTTTGAATATTGTAATTTCATCTTCTATATTTTTCCAAACCTTCTCTCCCTCTTCGAATATTCTTCAAGGGCTTTGTCCAACTCATCATCGCCAAACTCAGGCCAGGGAACATCTGTGAAGAAGAGCTCTGTATAGGCCAACTGCCATAATAAAAAATTGCTGATCCTGTATTCACCGCTCGTCCTTATCAAAAGATCCGGGTCGGGAACATCAGATGTGTCGAGATATGATGAGACGATTTCGGGTGTCAAATCGACACTGATATTTTCAGACACCATTTTTTTAATCGCCCTGATTAGCTCCTGCCTCGATCCATATGAAAGCGCAACAATCAGTGTTATATCTTTACAATCCTTTGTGAGCTCGATGGTTTTATCGATGCTCGCTTTGAGTTCTTTAGGCAATTTATCGCGATCACCTATCGAGAGAAATCGCACCCCCTCTTTGAGCATGCCGTCGCGCTTCGAGTCGAGATAGTGGCCGGCAAGTTGCATCAGAGCTTCTACCTCATTTGAAGGACGATCCCAGTTCTCCTCCGAAAAGGCGTAGAGTGTGAGATACGAGATGCCCCTCGACTTACAGGAGCGGACTATGCTCTCAATTTTGGAGGCGCCTTTGCTGTGACCTTCGAGTCGTGAAAGACCCTTTAGGCCAGCCCATCTGCCATTTCCATCCATGATTATAGCAACATGAGCTGGAACATTTTTTATGGAGGTGTTTGACAATTGGATTAAACCTCCATCACATCTTTTTCTTTGTGGGAAACTGTATCATCGACCTTGGTGACATATTCATCAGTGAGCTTCTGGATCATATCGTGACCCTTTTTTTCCTCGTCTTCTGTAATGCTGGAATCCTTTTTCAACGTCTTCAGGTGTTCGTTTGAATCGCGTCTGACACTTCGGATGTGAACCTTTGCACCTTCTGCTTTGTGTTTCATCTGTTTGACGATATCAAGTCTGCGCTCCTCGTTGAGAGGCGGAATCGGAAGGCGGACGACTTTGCCATCGCTCGTCGGATTGATTCCAATCTGAGCCTTCATTATCGCCCTCTCAATATCTGGAATCGCCTTCGTATCCCATGGCTGAATGACTATCAATCGGGGATCTGGCACAGAAAGTGTAGCAAGCTGATTGATCGGTGTTGTGGCGCCGTAGTAATCGACTTTGACATCTTCCAGAATAGAAAGTGACGCCCTTCCCGTACGAATTTTTCCCAATTCGTGACGCAGCCCATCCAACACCTTATCCATTTTCGTTTTCGCGCTATTAAAAACTTCCTGTTCCATAGTCTACCTCCTAATTTTTTTGATAGTGACTCATATCTAATCGATGTAGGGGCGGTTCGCGAACCGCCCTTACGCAAATCAAGCGACAATAGTTCCAATCGGCTCGCCCAATACGATTTTTCTCAAATTTCCGGCTTTAAACATGTCGAAGACTACTATCGGGAGATTGTTATCCATGCACATGCTAACAGCGGTGAGGTCCATCACCTTGAGCTCCCTTTTTAAAACATCGAGGTATGAGAGCTTGTCGAACTTTTTAGCATTTTTGTTTTTCATCGGATCGGAGTCATAAACTCCATCGACCTTGGTCCCTTTGAAGATGGCATGAGCATCCACTTCAAGGGCTCTTAATACGGCTGCTGTGTCGGTTGAAAAGAAGGGATTGCCTGTTCCACCAGCGAATATCACGACTGAACCGGCATCAATTTTTGAATAGGCAAGCTCTCTGTTGAGAGGAGGAACGATATTCAACATAGGTAGTGATGAGAAGAGCAAACTTTCAATTTTGATCTTTTCGAGCTCCTGCTGCAAAACCATGCTGTTGATCACTGTAGCCAGCATCCCCATCATGTCCGCTCTCGACCGCATAGTCCCTTTAGCGCTCACGGTATGACCGCGGATGATATTGCCTCCGCCTACGACAATGCCGACTCCAACTCCAAGAGATGTGAGATCTTTTATCTCCTTTGCAACACCTGCAGCCTCAGTAAAAGAGATACCAGCCTTCGATTTAGGCGGCATCATAGTTTCACCCGAGAGCTTAAGTATGATCTTTTTGAATTTCGGCTTTGGCATATCCCCCCCTATTACGTGAAGCGTCCACCCGTGAAGCGTGAAGCGTGGGTGGATAAATTATTCTACGTGAAGCGTCCACCCGTGAAACGTGAAGCGTGGGTGGATAAATTATTCTACGTGAAGCGTCCACCCGTGAAGCGTGAAGCGTGGGTGGATAAATTATTCTACGTGAAGCGTCCACCCGTGAAGCGTTTATAGCTTTTTTATCAAATTTCGTAGCATTCTGGTTTCATGATTTAAAATTTCAAGTAATTCATATTTATTTCTTTCTTCTATAAATTTCAGATTACTTGAAATCTCTACCTGCGTCTCCAATTCTGCACATGATCCCAGCGCTACATATAAAAATTGTTTATATTCTTTGTTATGAA
>JBDRGF010000077.1:0-16385 GCA_043818055.1 Pseudomonadota bacterium
CAAACTTCTCTTCAAAGTTTTTTATGGTCTCTTTGCCTATGTACTCGTTCCAGTTATATACATTTAGCACCTCGGAAAATTTTTCCTCTCTCGCAGTAAAGTCCTTAAAATGATATTTAAAAAAGAAGACAACACCTGATAAGATGACTAATCCTAGCATCGATAATAAAAGCTTTGATTTATTTTTCACGTTCGCCCCTTTCAAATTGACTGAATTGCGAAAATCTATCATAGTCCATATACAATTTCCAGCTGTATCGCATTTATCTGGGGGGGGAGATGGCAAATTTAAAAAAATATTCGGTCTTAGTTATCACTGTCGCGTTTTTATTATTTTCGCAAAGGGTTTACGCGTCGGAAAATAATGTCACTGGCAGCTTTGAAGCTTTTGGTCACATCGTCACAGGCGTCGGATTTCAGCATTTCAGCAACGATGCTGTTACAGAGTGGAGCAATGACGGGTCGTTTCCCGGCGTTATCGGCTCCTATATTCCAAATGTCGCTAACGCTGTTGTTCCTAGCCCGGGGCAAAACAATTTCCAATTTTACGTGGATACAGCAGAGCTAGATATAACAAAATCATTCGGAAAGAATATCAGATTGAGGACCGATCTAGAATTTGGCCGTATCGCCTCTGGCTCTTTTTTCAATTTCAACCTCGAACAGGCTTATGCCACTCTGAACATCCCCTTGGGAAGCGGCATCGAAATGCTTATAGGACGCTTCTGGGGGCCTTGCGGACTTGAAGCGGAAGACTCATATGACAACGAGATGATCTCTTGGAGTATACTCTCCCGCGCTAATTTGTATCCTTTGTCATTAACCGGCGTTAAATTTTACTATTCCTTCAGCGACCTCGTCAGCCTTCATTTTTTCATAGTCAACGGCATCACAAACGACACATCCATAAAGGTGAGTGACATGCCCTCGTTTGCAATGACACTTAATTTCGAATGGGGAGACGAGGATGCCAAAAACAACATCACCCTGACACCCTATTTTGGAGCAGAGAGCAACAGCAACAGGCACTTCACATACGCTTTTAACCTCGACGCTGGTTTTTACGTGACACCGAAATTCGTCATCAAGGGACAAGGGATATTCAGAAGGGATAACGGCTTTGGCGGGCCGAACTCGGAATATGCGGCAGGGCTCTTGATATTACAATACGACTTTTATAAATCCCTGTATGGGGTACTCAAATACGCATACGCCAACCAGTTCGACGCATCGAACGGCGTGCTAAACCTTACAGGCGCTAAACAGCAGATCCACGAGATGAGCATAGGTGGGGGCTACTCTTTAACCGACGACGCTATGATCAAATTCGAAACCCGCTTCGACTTCATAGATCCTGCCACAGGGGTCGGCAGCAACCAGTGGAACATCGGCGCTGCTATGGCGTTCGCATATCAGTTCTAGCCCCCCTCCCCTTCGCAGGCAACCCTGGATCCTTCGACTCGCTGCGCTCGCTCAGGATGAGGGGGCGGTAAGGGTAGCATCTATCTATTCTCCGCCCCCTCATTTTTCTCTGGACAGCATCGAACGAAGAGATATAGGACTTCCCTATTATGGTAACGATAAGACCACAGCATGACACGATAGCCGCTATCATAACACCTCCCGGATTCGGGGGCGTCGGCATCGTCAGATTATCGGGAAAGGGTGTGAGATCGGTCTTCAAACGCATCTGGAAGGGAAGGGCTATCAACACCTTCGAAGCAAGAAAGCTCTATCTGGGGAAGATTATAAGCAGCGATAGCGATGTCATAGACGAAGTACTGACCGTATATTTTAAGGAAAAATCCTCATATACCGGAGAGGAGACTTACGAGATCTTCGGACATGGCGGACAAATCGTGATGAAGGAGATCCTCACTGCGGCTCTGATCGCCGGTGCCAGATCGGCAGAACCGGGAGAGTTCACGAAGAGGGCATTTTTAAATGGCAAGCTCGATCTCGCCCAGGCCGAATCGGTAGCTGATCTCATATCATCACTCTCCACACAAAGCCTCAAAGTGGCCAACCGCCAGCTCTCGGGCGTGCTCTCGAAAGAGATCAATAAGATAAAGGATTCCGTAATCGAGCTGAGATCTATCTGCGAGGCCTCTTTAGATTTTACGGATGACGATGCGGCTGTCATAGAATCATCACAGATCACAACCCCTCTCTCTGATCTCATCGACAGGCTCGAGGATATACTTGCAACATATAATGAAGGAAGAATATTGAAGGAGGGGGTTCAGGTCGCGATCATAGGCGCACCCAATGTCGGCAAGTCGAGCCTATTCAACGAATTGATCAAAGAGGATCGGGCGATCGTTCACGAGGAGGCCGGCACCACACGCGATATCATAAGCGAGTCGATCACCATCGGCGGGCTTCCCTACTTCCTCCACGACTCGGCGGGATTGAGACAAACTCCGAGTCCGATTGAATCGATCGGAATAGGACGCGCGCGCGAACTGATGGAAAGAACGGATCTCAAACTCATAGTATTCGACTCTTCAAAGGAGATGAGTTCAGATGACAAAGAGCTCATCTCCCAATCAAATGATAACCGCGCGATCATCGTGTTGAACAAATCTGACCTCGCCTCTCGAATAGACAGATCGATCTTTCCTCAAAACAAAAGAATCACATCCGTATCCGCTAAGACAGGTTCGGGGATGGATGAGCTAAAACAGATGATGAGCGAAATCGCCCAACCATCACATACCGAAGAGGGAATTACTATAACTAATGCCCGCCACAAAACAGCAATTGAAAGCGCCCTATCCGAATTCATGAGGGCGAGGGATCTGACCGAAACCGACGAATCGTACACATTCGTCGCATATCACTTAAGAATGGCGCAGGATCATCTCTCGGAGATCACAGGAGAGGTAGTCGATGAAGATGTGCTCAATAGAATTTTTTCGAAGTTTTGTATAGGTAAGTAAAGTGCGTAAGTGTAGAAGATAAACCAAGACCTATTAAACAAAACTCAAACACTTATGATAGATATTTTCGACATCATAGTAGTTGGTGGCGGCCATGCGGGTTGTGAGGCGGCGCTTGCTGCGGCTCGTCTTGGCTGCAATACGCTGCTGCTGTGCGGCTTCAAAGACCGCGTCGCGGCGATGAGCTGCAATCCTGCAATCGGCGGGCTTGCCAAGGGACACCTTGTTCGCGAGATAGATGCATTGGGCGGCGAGATGGGAAGGATCGCGGATGCAACGGGGATTCAATTCAGGCGCCTCAATATGAGTAAAGGGCCTGCAGTTCGTGGCACTAGATGCCAGTCGGATAGAAAATTATATTCTCTTGCGATGCGCGAGGTGTTGGAGAAAACGCAAAACCTTACAATTGAAGAGGGGATTGTCTCCACTGTCATTCCCGCGGAAGCGGGAATCCATTCCAATCCTGAATGCACTCTGGATCCCCGCTTTCGCGGGGATGACAAACCGCACGGGGATAGCACCTTGAGTGTCAAACTCGATGACGGGCGCGAATTCCACGCAAAAAAAATCATCATCGCAGCCGGCACATTTTTGCGAGGACTCTTACACTTCGGGCTCACACATGTCGAGGGAGGACGCATCGACGACTTTTCGGCGAACGCCCTTTCATCATCGCTTGAAAAATTGGGTTTCACGCTCGGCCGTCTTAAAACCGGCACTTGTCCGCGCATAAAAAGATCAAGCATCAACTTCGACCTGCTCGAACCGCAATTCGGCGACAACCCAAGGCCGCGCTTTTCATTCGATCAAGTCGAGAATCATCTGGAGCAAAAGGAATGTTTTATCGCTTATACAAACGAGAAGACACATGAAGCGATAAAGTCCGGCCTTGACCGCTCACCTCTCTATTCTGGAAAGATCCAGGGGGTGGGACCGCGCTACTGTCCATCGATCGAGGACAAGATCGTGCGCTTCGCGGATAAAGACCGCCATCAGATTTTCATCGAGCCGGAAGGATGTGATACAGACTGGATGTATCTCAATGGGCTCTCTACATCACTCCCCATCGATGTGCAGAAAAAAATGCTAAAAACAATCCCCGGCCTTGAAAGGGCAGAGATCGTGCAATCGGGATATGCTGTCGAATATGACTACGCGCCACCTACGCAGCTAAAGGCTTCGCTCGAAACTAAACTCATCAACGGTTTATATTTTGCAGGACAGATAAACGGCACGTCCGGATACGAAGAGGCGGCGGCTCAGGGGCTGATGGCAGGCATCAACGCGGCGCGATCGCTAAAAGGTGAAGAGCCTCTAATATTGCGCCGGGAACAGGCATACATCGGCATTTTAATCGACGACCTCGTCACAAAGGGGACTGAGGAGCCGTATCGCATGTTCACATCGCGCGCGGAATACAGATTGCTGCTTCGCGAGGACAACGCCGACAGACGACTCACGAAGATTGGGCGCGAGATCGGGCTTATCGCGGATGACCGCTGGAAGAGGTTTTCCACATTCGACAGGAATATAGAAACTGCGATCGCAGGATTGAAGAAAAAGAGATTCTATCCGACTGAAGAGTTCAATTCCAAGCTCCTTAAACTCGGCCTCGCCCCTGCAAAAAAACCGCTCACGGCAACTGAGCTTTTGGGAAGACCTGAGCTAAATTTAAAGTTATTAGCTGAAGAGTTCGACCTCGACGAGATCACCCATCTCTCTGAAGATGAGCTCGATTTGACCTACGTTGAGATAAAATACTGGGGATACTTGAGGGCGCAGGAACAGCGGGCAAGGGAGCTTGAAGATCTCGAGCACATAAAGATCCCCGATGACTTTTGCTACACGAAGCTGCCTGGCCTTTCGCTCGAGGTACAGCAAAAACTTAACAAGGTGAGACCTGCAACCCTTGGACAGGCCTCCCGCATCCCGGGGCTAACACCTGCGGCGATTCATGTGTTGATGGTTTATTTGAGAAAGTGTAGAAGCGTAGGGGTGTAGAAGTTCTGAAGGAAAAATTATATGGCGATTTTTCTGGTACAGCACGGAAAGGCTTTATCCAAGGATGTTGATCTCCAGAGATCGCTCTCTGAAGAGGGAAAACAAGAGACCCACAAAATTGCCAGCATTTTGAAATCTCAAGAAATCACAATTTCCAAAATCTACCACAGCGGGAAGAAGCGCGCGCAAGAAACAGCGGAGTTGTTCGCATCCGCTGTCGGTTCAGACGTTGAGAAGATGGATGGACTATCCCCTGACGATGATGTCGCTGCGATCGCGCAAAAATTGGATCCAAGCGCCAACATCATGATCGTCGGTCACCTCCCCTTCATGAAAAGGCTCGTCTCATACCTGATCGCAGGAAATATTGATAAGCCTATCATCAAATTTCAGAACAGCGGCGTGGTCTGTCTCGATAAAGATGATGATGGCGATTGGATAATCAGATGGGCTGTGGTGCCTAAGCAATAATAAAAACAACAAACATAAAATTTTATTTCTTTTCTTCCAATTCCTTCATGATTTCCCGTTTCAATTTTCTTGCGTCGGGAAGTTTTCCAGCCAGAACCTTAGGAAGTTTGGACGTAAAACAATATTCAGCAACACCGACAGGTTTCTGAATACCTCTAAGTGCATATTCCACTTCAAAGTTGTCTCGATCAGCACACATGATAATACCTATGGAAGGGTTCTCATCTTTCTCCCTGACATAGTCGTCGAGAAGATTGAGATAGAAGTTCATCTTACCTGCATATTCGGGTAGAAATTTTCCTACCTTTAATTCAATGGCCACTAAACACTTCAGCCGCCTATGGTAAAACAAAAGATCAATAAAATATTCTCTATTCCTTGCTTTAATTCGGTATTGATTTCCGAGAAATGAAAAACCATAACCCAACTCCAAAAGCACATCTTTGATTGTTGCAACCATCCGGTTTTCCAATTCCCGCTCTACAACTGGTTTTGTAATACCCAGAAAATCAAGCATATAAACATCCTTCATGCTCTTGTCTGCCTGCTCAGCCAAGTGAACGGGAAGTGCTCTTTCAAAGTTATGCTGTTTGGGGGCTAATGTATGTCTTTCATAAGCCTGAGCCTTAATCTGATTCAATAGAACACTTCGACTCCACCCCATTTCAGCGGTTGCCTGCAAGTAATACTTCCTCCCATCAAAAGCCTTAACTCTTTGCATAATAAGAATATTTTGTCCCCATGGTATTTCTCCAACAAGCTGTTGGAGAATTGAATTATCACGATACTCAAGAAAAAATTGACGCATATACCATAGGTTTTGAACAGAAAACCCTGAAGTCCCTTGAAATTCGTTTCTTAAATCTTTTGAAAGCTGCTCGACTACTGCCTTCCCCCAACCAAGCTTCTCCTGTTTTTCTATGATGCCTCTCCCAATTTCCCAATAAAGTGAAATCTGTTCCTTATTTACAGCTCTAGCAGCTGAGATTCTTGCAGACCTGATGCGGTTTTTAATGGCATTAAGAAATTCAACATAGTCACCTGTCTTTGTAAGGGTTTTGTTCATAATGAAGTATTCTTCCAATTTTGAACTTCCTTCATTCGTTTATTCCATATATCGCGTGCCTTTGCCATCATTTCATCATCAGCCCACGCTTTATCAAGATTTTTGAGGTGGTCATATTGAGGACATGGGATAGGGGATATCATGCTCTCATTCTTAAGAACCCAGAGAAGAGCTGAAAAGACCTGAAATATCGCCTTGTGACATTCATCTATTTTATTGAGTGTAACCCTCTTCTCATCTTCCGATAATTTATTTCTGCTCTCCTCATCGGCCGCATGGGCCATATATTTGTTTGAATATTTTTGAATGTCTTTGCATGTTTCAAGTTTTTTATTGAGATCGTCAAAGAAACTCTCTTTGATCTTATCGCATTTATTTCTTTTATTCTCATCGACTCCCGATAGTTTATCAAATTCTTCATGTCTTATTTTGGATTCTGGCCACGCATCTTTGGCATCTAAGATGGTGAAACCCCTCTTTTGCTCTTTTCTAGGCTCGTCGAAATCATAGGATAATCCATTTATACAGACGTAATTCTCACGGGTGATCACATCAATATTTTCTTTCATATCATCGATGAGTCGGCACAGGGATATTACATCTTTTCGCTTATCCACAAGCCGCCTAATAAAAAACGCTTGTGTTGTAACAAATCCCGAAACCAGAAGATTAAGTATTGGTTCGTTAAAACCAATATTTGGCTTTGGATGTTGAGATGCTATTTTCCCCAACTCACCCACCACGAGAAAAAGCGCGTAATCCCAGGACATCTGATATAACTGCTTACAAATGGCGTGTTCATCTTTTTCAAGCCAGTCCAACCACTTGCTGTGAAGATTTTTAAACGATTTTTCTTCTGTCATCTCCCCCTCCGCCTTTTAGCAATTCACGAATTAATCGCGCTTTCTGATTATTATTGTTCCCTACCCCAATCCCCTCTCATTTGCAAGATTGGGTTAATGATCGTAGCATTTTCACCAATTTCGAGATCGATCGCCACCTCTTCATCTTTTCCTGAACTATATCAATTTATTTTTTCTTCCTCTTTTTATTTGTATCCATCCCTAATTCTGCTTCAATTTCTTCAATTGTCGGCAGGTTACCTTTGAGTTCTTTTGGCAGTTTTTCAACGATCTTTGTTTCCCACCCCGCAACACCTATCGGCTTCTTCAGATCCCTCAGCGCATATTCTACAACGATCTTATTTTTAGACTTGCACAATAATAATCCTATTGTGGGTTTATCGTCCGGGTGGCGAAGAAGATCGTCAACTGCCGACAAATAAAGATTCATCTGACCTACAAAAGATGCATCAAATGGAACAGCTTTAAGCTCTACTATAACAAAGCAACGAAGTTTTAGATGATAGAAAACAAGATCGAGGTAAAAATCCTGATCCCCAATTTCAAGATGCACCTGTTTGCCTACATACGCAAAACCGGCACCCAACTCCAAAAGAAACCGCTGTATATTGTCAACCAACGCCTGTTCCACTTCTCGTTCCCGCCTCGGATCGGCAGTCCCAAGAAAATCGAAAAGGTAAGGATCTTTAAAAACTTGTGTTGCCATGTCGGATTCAACAGGCGGCAAAACATTGCTGAAGTTTGTTAGGGCTTTGCCTTGACGCTCATACACAGAAGTCTCAATATGAAGACACAAGATGGGTTGAGACCAGCCATTTTTAATTGTCTGCTCTGCATACCAAAGACGGGAAGCTGGCTTGTTCAACTTTTCTAACAATGCAATGTTCTGTCGCCATGGTATTTGTGCAATGACCCGTTGCACAATTGTCCTGTCTGGCCATGCCGCAGCAAATGCGCGCATATATTTGAGATTCCGAGGCGAAAGACCGCGCATATCGGGAAATTCCTTTTTGAGATCAGTTGCTAGTCGATCTATAATTCTGGCTCCCCATCCCTCCTTTTCCTGTCGATTAAGAATTGAGCGACCGATGTCCCAATAAAGAAGAACCATTACAGAATTGGCTGCCAGAACGGTCCGCAAGCGCTCTCGGGAAATCAGACTTTTGATTTCGTTTAAGACATGAGCATAATCCTGTGGCAAATGCGCATGTGATCCGGGTGCAGTAAATAACGCATCCTCTCTTTTTCGAATAAGCGCTTTTCGCTCACCCAAGATGGATTTCCTTTTATGCTTAGATTTCATAATCCGCAAGATATCCCCCCCTCTCATTTGCAAAGTTGAGAAAAATCATCTCTTCAAAAGCTTTTTTGCTTTTTTAAGCAGCATTTTGTCATCGGCCTTGACTCTTTTCTCCAGTTTTTTGATATCTTCTTCCGGCGGAAGGCTTTCGGGATGTATGCCGCTTTTGGAAAGTAACGCACGCACATCCAGATTATTTTTGACGTGCTCATGCGTTATTGCTGGCTCACCGCGCAGGTCATCTTTTTTGACATTGAAACCTGTAATCTCAGCAGCAAAATCTTTTGCTTTAATAGTAATTGTAGGTAGAAAATCGGCCAACGGCCTGCTTTTAGGGACATTATACTTTCTCTTCATATCTAAAGTTGTGTATCCACCAAAAAGGGCTTGATCTCCCTTACTTCTGATCCTTCCAAAGCCTTGTCCATCAACACCTCGCTCATAAATTATGCCGGATAGTTCGTTCTCTGTAGCTACCAGTTTTTCCCTTGCACACAAGCGTTCAATTAGGGCAATTCTTTGTTCAAGGATTTCCTGTTTATGCGTCTGAACTGCAAAGTAGCTCTGTGCAAAGGCAATTGTTTCTTTTTTTGGATCGCCATTTTGGGCTATGAGGTAGCAGGCATACCGAGTGAGCATGATGTCATCAACGCTCCTTTCACTTCCCGAACCCAACTGGACCATTTTGTTGACATCAACAAAATGGTCTTCTATAGCCTGACCTGCATTTAAACATGCTGTTTTGGCTTTTTCAATTACTTGAACAAAATTACGCCATTCGGTATATTCCAGAAGAACCTGAAGCTCTCTGGCCATCCAATATTCAATATTATTTTTCTCATTTGCAATCGCATCAAAACTGGTATGCAATTTTACGATAAGTTCTTTTTTCATGCGTTTTTCTCCTGTTTTTTCTTTTCCAAAATCCTTTATTTGTAATCCATCATTTTTTGCTCTTAATTTTTCTTTTGCACACTGGACAAATAAATATGTCTTTGAAAAGCGAACTAAATCTTAAACCACTGTCCTTATAGTCGTTCAAACCCGTTTGACTTTTAATTATGGCAAATTCGCCTTAATTAAAATAAATCTTTTACCAAAAGAACAACATTGTAAGTTTACGGGAACAATCATTTCTTTAAAAGCTTTTTGTTTTCAGGTTGTCGGAGGTAATTTTTCTTTGAGACAATTGGACGGCCGAGTTTTTTCTCCAGTTTATTTCTCGCGCCTCCTGCAATTCCACCTCCCGTTTGAGCATCGTCCATCAATCTATCCATGCCTTGTGAATCTTCGTTTCTTGTTATTTCTGTCGTTGCCCGCTCTCCTAGCATTGAAAAAATCAGCTCAAGATCATTCATGTGATCGCGCAGGTTTTCACGTTTTAAACCTTTATGATCTTTGTATTCAGAGGGTGTCATCCCAAAGGTTGCCTTTGAAATCTCTGCTGTAAGAATCGCATATTCCCTTTCATTTTCTGCGCCGCGATTTTTCCATTCGTCTGTAAGTTCCTCACGAATGGCAATTCCACGCATCCTCTTTTCTATCCAGTCTTCCGAATATCCCTTTGCCTTGTAAAACGCCCTCGTGCGTTTAGTCGCCAGTTCCGGATCTTCGATTTCCTGCACCCTCTCATATCCCACTTTGGCAAGCCATCTCTTGAATGGCTCTGCTTTTGGAGATGGAATTGACTGAATAATACGAAACATCCCCTCTGTGTTGGCGCAATTTACTTTCTGAACACCGCCTGCAGTTTGAACAGAAAGGGGGGTGGCAATTTGCCCCCACCCTTTGGATAGCTCCGAATCGCGCCTTCGCATATCCTTAATGTATCCGACAGGTTGAACAGAGTCTGTCAAAACACTCACCACATCCTCTATTACAAACCACCATTCATCATTATGAATCGTCTTCCTGATCTGTTTTCCTTTAAAAATAGCTATCTTTGTTTCCATATATATCTTCCTTTAAATGGGACATGAGGTTTTTATATTTTCGGCTTTTTGATCACCTGAATCACATTACCACTGACCATGTAGTCATCTAGGTCGTCAGGATGGATGTAGATGGGTGGGAGATTTTGATCGGACTCGGAGATGAGGATTATCTGATTGTTCTGCCTATCGAAGAGAAACTTTTTGATGTTGGCCATGCCATCGATCACAGAGACGACGTAGTCGCCATCTTTCGGAGAGCGCGCTTCACTGTCGACTATAACATAGTCTCCCTCTTCAATCGCTTTTCCGTCGACATCTGCAGCGTTCATCGAGAGTCCGACCGCCTGAATGGCATAGATTTTTGCCCTCTTTTTAAGCATAGATTTTGAGAGCTTCAAATAACCCTCGATCCGCTCCTCAGCAAACAGAGAGGCCTCACCACAGTTGGCAGCACCTAAGATAGGTACGGATATGAGGCTTGCTGCTAACCCAGAACCTTGAGCCACCTTTTTTATGAAACCGCTGTCGCGATCGATATCGAGAAAGCCTTTTGCCTCCAACTGTTCAAGATGATACTTCACATTCTGTGGATGAGCCGAACCTATCAACTCACCGATCTTTCTGAGCGCCATCTGGCCCAGGCTATAGCGATCCGCAAGTTCAAGCAATTTTTGTTGTATCGGGTGCATGGTAAACTCTCCTTTCAAGAAATTGTAGGGGCGGTTCGCGAACCGCCCTTTGATTTAAATATCTATATATTTTTCCATACCTTGTCAATAATTTTGTCAACAAATCAACTTTTTTGTCAATATCTGTTGACAGAAATTAAGCATGCATGTATTTTGTAAAAAAACAAAAGGAGGATTCATTATGTATTTCATGGTAACGAAGATCATCGACGAAGACACCTTTGAAGTAACACCGGAGTGGAAATGGAAATGGCACTCAGGGAAGAGGGTCAAACTAAAAGATCTTCAGATGGGAATACAATCTGAATCGGGATATAAGAACAGCATATCAAAACTAGCAAAGATGATTCTCGGCCGATGCGTCATCCTTCAAAACGCGGTCAATATAAAACGAGGCAGACTTCTGTGTGAAGCATTCTACAACGGCATCAACATCGGAGAGGCTTTGCCAAAAGCGAGCTAGTGCTTCGTCAATTTAATTTCCACCAGTGGAAATATGATTATATTAAATTGTTACGAGCACTTGTGCCCTTCATTAGTATAGAAAATTTAATTGATGAAGTGCTAAAATTCATTCCCCATCCTTCTTTTCAATAATGAAAGGGAGAACTATTTGGGCGGGCTTAATGCCCGCCCTTAAAGTTTTTAAACCATTCCACTTCGTAAATGGAATAAATTTCACCTACACCTACGAAGTGGAATGGCTTGATATCTGCTATTAAAGATTATACAAAACCACAAATATGGAACTTTTGCTCCTCATAGTAGCTGCGTTTTTGACCTCTGCTGTCTCTGCAACTATCGGCATGGCCGGTGGTGTTACACTTCTCGGAATAATGACATTATTCTTTCCATCGGGCTATCAGGTCGTCGCTATGCATGGCGTGATACAGCTCTTTAGCAACGTGATCCGGACATTCATGTTCAGAAAGCATCTCAAATCCTACATCGTAAAAAACTTTCTTCCCTGGGCAATTGTCGGATTAATGCTCTCTGCTGGAATAATACTGCTCATCATCTACTTCGCCGGAGTCATTCAAAAGGGAGATTTAAAACTCGACTTCATAAAACCACTCATCGGAATCTTCATACTCTGGTTTCTCTTTGGAAAACGCTTTAAGATCAACGTCACTGAAAAGAGCTATCGATACATGGGAGTAATTAGTGGAATCGCAAGCGTCTTCGTCGGGGCAACTGGACCACTCATCGCCCCCTTTTTCATCAAGGATAAGCTCACTAAAAATGAGGTCGTTGCAAACAAGGCCTTCTGTCAAAGCGTCAATCATTTGGGGAAATTGCCGATATTCTACTTTCTGATCGGATTTAATTACTTCGCAGAGATGGATACGCTTCTTCCACTTATCGCTGCTGTGATCGTCGGCACATGGCTCGGCAAGAGATTCCTCTCGTTCATCCCTGAGAGAATCTTCCAGATCATATTCAAAGTCTTACTCTCTCTCATCGCCATGAGGCTCATCCTCGAACAGGTGATAAAATATATTAGCAGCTAGCATCACTCATAAAAACGAAGAGTGAATAATCCGGATTGTTATATCCAAACTTATGACCGATACCCCCATCATTAAAATCAGCTATAGATGAACCCTTGATAAATTCTCTTCTAAGACTTTTTACCTTTTTTTCCCCTTGCACATCCCTGCTATCATAAAGAGCTGATACATCAAAACCATCATAAGTTTCGACATAGACAGGTTTTTGAAGGGAGGCTTTCAGATAGTTATTGCTACTCTTTTTGAATACAAATTTCATCTTCGGACCCACCTCATCAGCAAGCCAGTTCCATCTTCTCATTGCAAGATCGATGACGCTTAAATTTGGGTCATCGAGTCTCTCACCTGCAAAAAAATTCTCAAAAAATCGCTTTTCGGAAACGCGATTCAGAACAATAGTATTCACCAAATCCAAAAAACCGTTATCCCTCAAAACACGCATGCTCTCATGGGCAATAGCATGACGCGCACCACTCAAAGGCGGGCCTTTTCTATTGATATAATCGCACCACAGCTGAGTATCCGTTATCCGAAGAGTGGATTCGATCACATGCGTCCCTCCGTAATTCAACGATACTCCAATAGTCCCAAATGGAACCGGTTTCGGACAACCGTTCACAA
The DNA here is from genome assembly GCA_043818055.1 of Pseudomonadota bacterium. Taxonomy (GTDB): domain Bacteria; phylum UBA10199; class UBA10199; order 2-02-FULL-44-16; family JBDRGF01; genus JBDRGF01. The sequence continues at coordinate 13,399 of JBDRGF010000077.1, forward strand.
CCATCTTAAACCTTGCAGGCACTTCACCAACATATAAATCCCTTTGATAGGGAACTCGCCGCGCAAAATTGCTGTTCAAAATTTCAGCAACGTCGAATCTCGACATCGATATCACAGCACCATTGACAAAACTTAAGACTGAATCAAGAGATGCGTCCGTATCACCTATCAACTTAAATCCCGAAGCTATCCAGTTTACCATTGAATCTTCGACAAAACCGACTTTGAGAGGCATGCCATTTCCATCGCATTCTATTGTTAAGTTTGAATTTCCCAAGACGAAGTTCAATGATGCTGAATCGCAATTTCTTAATGCAGCATCATTGCTTTTTGCCAGCTTATGATAAGAAACATTGTTCGAACTGATGAACAGTGATGGATCCGCGAATGCAACAGAATCTATAAAATCATTTCTCCATGCACGAACAAAAGAGATATTGCTCGCTTGATCATGAAAGACCTGAAGCCTTCCAATATTGGATAATCTTGAAAAAACAATATTCGAATGAGCTGACCTTTGAAGCATAGCCAGCCTTTGATCAAATCTCGCAAACACCGATTTATTGATAATCATAGCGTTTTTTGACCATAAATGTTAAGCCGCCGTCAATAACTGTTTGAGGTTGCTTTTATCGGCAATAACAATTAAATTCTCACCATGGCTATCACACTTGGAAATGAAAACATTCCATTTAAAATAATCGAAGGCAAGAGGATCGGCGTATTGGCTCATCCTGCGAGCCTAGACAGCAACGGGAATCACATCTTAGACAAGCTCAAGGGCATGAAAGTAAACATCGCCACCATATTCGGACCTGAACACGGGTTCAAAGGATTCGCCCAGGACATGGAGGGTGTGAATAACGACGTAACGGATGATGGCATATCGATATTTAGCCTGTACGGAAACACTCTCGAATCGCTCACGCCGACCGAAAAGATGCTCTCTGAAATTGACACGCTCATCGTCGATCTACAGGATATCGGCAGCCGCTATTATACCTACGCTTGGACGGCTGTACTCTGCATCCGAGCATGTGCTAAATATAACAAAGAGATCATCATCTGTGACAGGCCGAATCCGCTGGGCGGGGTCACGATCGAAGGCAACGGCATCGAGATAGGATTTGAATCTTTCGTCGGGCTCCATTCGGTTTCAGTAAGGCATGGGATGACTATCGGTGAGATAGCCGAGTACGTCAATAAAACTGAGGAACTGAACGCAAACCTGACAGTGATCCCTATGAAAGGATGGAAGAGAAAGCAGCTATGGAAGGAAACCGAGCTCAACTGGACAAACCCATCACCAAATATGCGCTCTTTCGAAGCCGCACTCCTCTACCCGGGGATGTGCCTGCTCGAAGCGACCAATATGAGCGAAGGGAGAGGGACTCCCGCACCATTTGAAATAACAGGAGCCCCCTACGTCAACTCGACAGAGCTCATCGAAGCCTTAAAAAAACATGGGCTAGAAGGGGTGACCATAGATTCCATAGCATTCAAACCGCTCTCTAACAAATGGGAGAATGAGACATGTCAGGGAATCAGATGGAGGATCACCGACTCAGAAAAACTCGAACCCTACTCGCTAGGTCTGATTTATATCTACACGCTGTATCACCTATATAGAGATAAGGGCTTTAGCTGGAGGGATGCCCCTTACGAATTCGTGACCGACAAACCAGCCATCGATCTGCTCACCGGCTCAGATTATTTTAGAAATAACATCGAAATGATAACTCATGACGAGATTCAAAAACTTTGCAAACCATCAGATGAATTCCTTAAAACAAGAAATAAATTCCTCCTATACTGAGCTTTCACTTTCGAAGCGAAAGGAGGACTCACTTGCAGAGCTTGCAAATTGCAAACTCTGTCCGAGAGAGTGCGGTGTCAATCGCCTGAATGATGAAAAGGGCGTTTGCAATACAGGAAGGTTTGCAAGAGTAGCAAGCCACAACCTGCATTTCGGGGAAGAGCCTCCCATCAGCGGCACCAAGGGTTCCGGCACGATCTTCTTCGCATACTGCAATCTCAAATGTGCATTTTGTCAAAATTATCCGATAAGCCAGCTTGGAAACGGCGAGATCACACCTCCAGAAAAGCTCGCCCGGATGATGATATCCCTTCAAAAACGCGGGGCACACAACATCAACCTCGTTACCGCATCTCACGTTGTGCCTCAATTCATAGAGGCGCTCCATATCGCAGCCAGCGATGGATTAAAAATCCCGATCGTCTATAACACGAGCGGATATGATGGGATGAAATCACTTAAACTTCTCGACGGCATCGTCGATATCTACATGCCAGACATCAAATATTCAGATGACAGGACTGCCATGAAATACTCCTCTGCCCCGAAGTATTGGGAAATTGCGACAAAAGCGGTAAGAGAGATGTACCGGCAGGTTGGAAATATGATAACAGATGATGAGGACATCGCTAAAAAAGGGCTTCTGATCCGCCATCTCGTCTTGCCGGATAATCTATCCGGCTCTGAGAAGGTATTCGAATTTATCGCCAGTGAGATCTCCAGAGATGTCCCGGTCAACCTGATGAGCCAGTATTTTCCCGCAAATAAGGGGGTATCAGATCCGGTCATAGGAAGACGCGTCAACAAGGAGGAATTTTGCAAAGCTGAAAAACTCCTGAAAAAATTTGGTCTCGAAAATGGGTGGATACAACGGTTATAAAAACAAAAGCGCATGTGGCATGTAGCATGTGGTAAAAAGCCAGTTATACGAGTTTTTGCCTACATACTACATGCCACATGCCACATGCCACATGCGCTTTATTCTTAATAATCATTTGACTTTTTCACGTGTTGGTATCATTTAAATTAAAACTACTTTCAAGGAGGAAAACATGTCTGGAAAATTATTGGATATCACTGATGCAAATTACAGTTCCACAATTTCAACAGGAATAACGATCGTCGACTTTTGGGCACCCTGGTGCGGGCCTTGCAGGATGCAGACCCCCAT
>JBDRGF010000078.1:0-2117 GCA_043818055.1 Pseudomonadota bacterium
CGAACCCGCAGTAAAAAAGCAGACCGCATCATCGAGTTACAAAAGATGCACCGTCGAAACCGGACTCAAGGTCATGGTCCCTTCCTTTGTAAATTCAGGAGATGTCATAAAGGTTAATACAGAGACGGGCGAATACATGGAACGTGCGTAAGCTAGAAATTCTGATCTGTTTGTATAATTGCTTTTTTAACATGGAGAGCTAGCATGGTAAATCCATCGACATCCCTTGTTAGGTCTATATCGAGAGCAGTTTATGCCGAATCTCTTCTTGTTAATCATCCCCTTTGTTTTGTGGTAAACCCCCGTGCAGGAAAGGGAAAGTGTCAGCGCTTTGCGAATGAGCTCGAAGATGTTTTTAGAATGTTCAGTCATTCGAGGGTTCTGCCAAAGCCGGTGCGCTTTTTGGAAACGAATAGAGATCCATCACTTCGCGTCAAATTGCTTGCCGATGCAATAGCAAGAGAGGGGAATCCGATCTTAGTCGGATTGGGTGGAGATGGAACGACTGCTATCCTTGCCGAAGCGCATCTTAAAGCAAAGGAACTTGGTCATCCATCGATCGTCATTCCCGGGGGAGGTGGCACAGCAGGTGATATGCGAAGAGAACTGGGTGCGCCAAACTGGAAGGGTGATGCCGAGTTATACGCTCGCTCTCTTTTGAAATTTTTATCAGTTGCGAAACCGATTGAGCTGAATGCCTTTGAGGCTGCATGCTGCGATCAGACGCGGACGATAATTCATTCGCTGGGATTGGGCTTTTCCGGTGGGCTTTTCGATACTGTCGATAAGATAAGGGATGATAATCTGATCGGTGTTCCAACGTATCTAAAAGCACTTTTTTTGAGATTATTTCAGACCAGCTCTTTTTATGTGAGCATAAATGATAGTTCCCCGCTAAAGGCAGCTGAAGTGCTGATGCTGGCAAATTCGACTATAATAGGCTCCGTTGCAACACTCCCTCTCAAGGCCAATACAGCCAGGGTGCATGTGGTCCCCGCTGACGCATCGCTGCTTCTTACAACCGGAGTGGCACCACTTGTGGAAACGCTTTTCAGGAGTTTATTCTATTTTATGGGATTTACTCAGGCTATCAATCCGAATTCCGAGCTCTCCCTTTTAAGCCATGACCGCATGTTTGATATCGGCCGGGGTGAATCGCTTAGCCTTAAATTTTTAAACAATCTGGGTGAGAGGACGTTTGTAAAGGGTATATCAAACGGCGATCCCATAAGGGCGGATATCGACTCGATGGAGATCTCGTGGAAAAATACAGTCAACTCGCTGGCCCTTCCTGGTTCAAGGTTTATGTATAGGCATTTAGAACATAGGTTGCTGTCGGGACAAACCCCAAAGATGTTTCCCCCTGCATAGTTGGTTTATTGTACTGTCGCCAAATTCAAATTTATGGATATGTTATGATTATAATGTGTAGGGGCAGGTTTAAAACCTGCCCTAATCGTGATTTCGGGCGGTTCGCGAACCGCCCCTACAATAATTTGATATAAAAACGATTTTGGCGAAAGTTCCTTTATACATATTTTCCCGCTGCAAATCCTGAAGCCCATGCCCAGTGCAGGTTATATCCACCGAGCTCTCCTACGACGTCGACCACTTCTCCGATAAAATATAGTCCCTCTACTTTATGTGATTCCATGTTTTTCGAGGAAATATCGGCAGTATCAACACCTCCGAGCGTTGCCTCTGCTTTTGAAAAGCCCTCTGTTCCAGCCGGCATGAGTTTCCACTGGTGGAGAGCGTTGCAAATTTCATTCATCTTATCATCAGAATAATCGGCAAGGTTTTTGTTGAGCGAGCGTTTCTCGCAAAATGTAAAAGCCAGTCTCTGAGGCATGAAGCCAGAGAGAAAATTTTTTATCATAACTTTTCCAGAGCCTCTCTTTTTGCTTTTCATTTTATCTAAAATATTTGTTTCAGGAAGGAGGTCTATCGTTATCTCATCGCCCTCTTTCCAGTGAGATGAGATCTGCAAAATGGCCGGCCCGCTCAAACCTTTGTGTGTGAAAAGCATATCGTCAGTGAAGGCGACTTTCTCTAATGAAACGCGAGCCTTTAATGAGACTCCGCTCAATTGAGAAAATACTTTTCGATCTTTACTC
>JBDRGF010000079.1:0-27589 GCA_043818055.1 Pseudomonadota bacterium
TTTTCATCTTGAATATCTACATCCTGCTCTCTTTAATTGCATGCTCTTTCTTCACACACCAAAATCCGATCTTTCTCTTTCTTGGCAACTGTTTCCCTAGCCCTCTCCCAGCAAATCACCCACTCATTTCGTCATTGAGCCCATTTTCTTATACCTATGCCGGGCCAGATCCTGCTGAAGGACTGCGTGAATTTATCAAAGGTCCTGCAATCATTGATTGTGGAATGTACTGTCAGTTAAGCTTGTACTATGCAATTATGACAACTATTGGAGATGAAAAATTCAATTCTATCTTCTCCAAGAAGCCATTAACTCTTGGGGCTATATTATTTGACCCGGATCATAACGATTTATTTCCATTCTTAAGCAGTACTCCTCAAAGCGATGAGCCTTTGTTATTTGGCGTTGGATATGTTGCTGGAGATCCAAATTATGAGATAGAACATCCAGGCGGAGCTTATGGTGGAAATAATTATGTTTTTGTGAAGGATGAAGAGGGTAGTCAACAATCGATACTGTTGTTCGACCCAAACAGTTCCCCTCAAACAGCCAACTCGATAGAGGAAGTTAGAAGAGCACTTTTTGCGCATATGTCTGATCCGCCTTCAGAATTAGATATAGACCCGGATATTTTACGTCATGCACCAACAGAAAGATTGCTTAAGGTCGATCGCTTATCATATTTCGGCTGGGGAGCATTTATACAATATATAGCTGTGAGCACGACATTCCCAAATTGCGGTCAAACTGAACAACCATCAGAAAAATCCGAAAGCAACAAGGCAAAATGGACTCTTGAAAACTTTCCAGTTCTGCCTGGACAGGAAATAATGTTTGAAAGTGCAAAACGATTCACTTCAGAGCGTCCTGCTTGTTGTTACTTTTATGGACCTCCGGGGACAGGAAAAACAACTGTGGCAAGGCTGACGCTGGAACAACTAGTCAATTCAGGTGTTGATCCCGAAACAATATTGTGGATCGATCATAATGATGTTTCGATTGTGGATATGTCGATTACTTGTAATCCTGAAACAGGTTTGCCAGAGTTTGACCCTTCTGCATTAAGAGAAAAAATAACTGGTGCCATTTCATGGCTCTTTGTTGATGACGCAAACATTGAAGGTGCAAGATTAGAAGCGCTTATGAAGTGTGTATTTGACTGGTATTATGGTCAAGATAGAGATGAACCAAGATCCCTTTTAATCACCGCTAACACTCCATTGGCTTTTACTGAAAAACAAGTTTACAGGAGTGTGTCGCTTTTGCACCCTGCTGTAACTGGCATGTCCATTGTGCGAATCGACATTCCCAGCTTAAGAAGAAATGCTCTCATCGATTCGTTGGGTGAGCTTCTCAGCCACAAACTATCGGGTGAATCTGTCGGTTATGTTTTGTCTGATGAATCAGAACTTAAGGAGATTGAGGCCATTCCTGATGAACAAAAAATTATGATTCCATCATTTCCAAAGGACTGGGATCACAGATCAATAAGCATGCTAAACCCCTCTCAACGAGAATATTTAGAACCAATGCCAAGTGGATACTATTCATTAAAAACTTATGCTGGTTCTGAAAAAGAGATTGTCATCCTTGAGATATCTTCAAACGAACAAAGTTTCAGAAATCTAAAAAATGTTCTTACAGAGGCTTTTAAAAAAGAGAAAAAAGTGGTTTTGATTTTAAAGCATGGATTAACAATGAATGCGGTAGAAGAAGGGCTAAAAAAAACACTCAGGGAAAGGATCAAGGAGATGGAAAAAGTAATGGATAGGTTCAGGTCGTTATTTGCGGCTCACAGCACCTTAAACAAATAGTGCTTCGACAAATTATTTTTCATACTAGCAACACTTAAAACTAGCAATCCACCAGCGCCCCCAAGTTATGCAGCCCCAGCTATACAGCGGGACAAGTGGCCAGGATCAATGTAGTGAAAATCTCGTTAATCAGGCTTTTACCACATGCTGTCTTTCACTCAATTCCATATTTTTTGATTTTGCTGAAGAGGGTGGAGCGTGCCATGCCTAGTTTTTCTGCGACGAGCTTTTTGTTGCCGTTATAAATAATGAGGGCTTTTTCGATCTGATCTTTTTCAAATTCATGCGGCACATGTTCAATCTCTTCGTGCATGGTTTCGATGATGATGTCGTCGCCTTCGATCGTATTGGATGTGCTTTTTATCATTGCGCGCTGAATGACATTCTTCAGCTCTCTGACATTCCCCGGCCAGGTATGTTGCTTGAGTTTTGAGAGGGCTGTCTTCGAAAGTGATTTGGGATCATTTGGATTCTGAAACTGTTTGGTGAAATGCTCTGCAAGTCTTCCGATATCCTTCGGGCGCTTCACCAATGGAGGAAGTGTTAAGGGCGCGACATATAATCTCCAGAAGAGGTCGAATCTGAATTTTTCCTCTTTGACAAGCAGCTTCAAATCTCTGTGAGTAGCAGTGACGAGCCTGAAGTCGGTTTTGATCTCATCCCTGCCGCCTAACCTTCTAACCTTTTTTTCCTCGAGTACGCGAAGCAGCCTGCTTTGAAGCTCGATCGGCATCTCTCCGATCTCATCGAGAAAGAGCGTTCCGTTGTTGGACTGCTCGAGCAGCCCGGGCGTTCTTTCAATGGCGCCTGTGAATGCCCCCTTTTCGTATCCGAAGAGCTGGCTCTCGATCAGCGTCTCAGGAAGCGCTCCACAGTTGACGGCGACGAAGGGCCCATCTTTTCTTAAACTTAAATTGTGTATCGCCTTTGCGGCAACATCCTTTCCCGTCCCGCTCTCTCCGGTGAGGCAGATATTCGCTTCAGTAGGCGCGACCCTCTTGAGCTGCTGGAAAAATTCCTGCATCGACTCGCTCTCACCTATCATCCCTTCGAGAGAGTCGATCAGTTCATCACTCTTTTCGCTGGGCGTGTGAATCCTGATCTTCGTCTGTCCCAGCGTGACAGTCTCTTCGCCATATAAGGTTGCCTTTGTGATGCGCGTGTTGTTGAGATATGTGCCGTTGGTGCTGTTAAGATCGGTCAATACCAGCTTTCCTCCGTCGCGGACGATCTGGCAATGTTCCCTGGATACGAAGTCATCCTTTATGACGACGTCGCAATCGATACCCGATCCGATGGTGATGGCTTTTTTCTGGGTCTCAAATGTGAAGGGTGCGACAGTTTGTCCGGCGATCGTAAGGTTGATAGCAGTGCTTCGCCAGATGCCGGGAGCGGGTTTTTCGTGAGCGGTAGATTTATAGTTTTGTTCCATAGTCATTTACCTTACGTTAAAATCTCACATTCAACTTGCGTTTTTACTTGTTAAGCTGTTGTTATTTAAACAAAAAAGATCAGTTGTCAATCTTTAATGATGATCATGCGCGCAGGCTCACAAGTTGAAGCTTGAGTTATTTAAGAGTTCATGTAATGAGGCTTTTCTCATGAGAGAAAAAGCGCTTAAATATCATAAGGCTCCCCGGCCGGGAAAGATGGAAACGCTCCCTTTCAAATCGTGTTCAAATCAGCTCGACCTTTCGCTCGCATATACCTCCGGAGTGGCTGAACCATGTATCGATGCAGGGGTTATCAATGCCGTGGAGATCACAGGCAAGAGTATGGGGAAGATCAAGGTCGTCATAAATGGCGCGGGGGCTGCCGGAGTGGCGACGGCGAAGATGCTTGTTTCGATAGGCATTAAATAAAAAAGAGAATATATGGCTATGCGATAGAAAGGGGCTCGTGACCCTCGATCGCACCGATCAGGAGCCTCATAGAGGAGAATTTGCTAAAGCAGGAAAGCGAAGAGGGCTTGCAGAAGTAATGAAGGATGCGGATCTGTTCATAGGGCTCTCAGTAGGTGGCGTTGTTTCAAAGGAGATGATAGAGAGCATGGTCGCAAGGCCGATAGTCTTTGCGCTGGCAAATCCGGTTCAGGAGATATTGCCTGAAGAAATCTTAAAGGTGAGATCTGATGCCATCATAGCAACAGGGGGGTCTGATTATCCAAATCAGGTCAATAATGTTTTGGGCTTTCCATTTATTTTCAGAGGGGCGCTCGATGTCGGGGCAAAGTGCATCAATGAGGAGATGAAACTCGCCGCAATAAAAGCTTTAGCAAGTCTTGCTAAGGATCCGATATTGAAAGAAGTTTTAGAGGCATACAATCTTGATTCTTTGAAGTTCGGTCCCGATTATTTTATTCCCAAGCCGCTCGATCCGAGGGTGTTGTTATGGGTTGCATCTCAGGTTGCAAAGGCAGCGATCGATTCAGGGGTAGCAATGCACCCATTTAGCGGCCTAAACGAGTATAAACTGACCCTTCAAAAGAGGATTTCCCTCCTCGGTCAAAAACTGAAAAGACTTCAATTTTAATGGGTTAACTTGAAACCCATTTATGGAAAATCCGTGGCATATTGGTTGCATGTTTGTAATCAATGGCTATGGAACATCTAACTAAACAGTTCTCTGAAAGACTCGCGAACCGGTTAAGGCTTGGTCCCCGGGATACATCCTACCTCGAGATTACATTTCCGGGGGAGCGGGGTAAGGTGACGGTCGTCGTTGGCAGGACTTTGCAATCGCGATGCAAGGGGCGGGATGCTGAGACGCTCGATGTTCATCGATATCTGCATGTGGAGGGGGTTTATAATTGGAACGGAAAATCCCTTGAATTGAAGGCGACCAGCTCGGATCCTAATTGTGATGAACCAATTTTAGGTGTGCAGGATGGAGGCAAAGTGACAGTTGGCGTTGGCGTGATGGATGATCTCTGGACAGATCTCATGGATAAGATAGAGGCGGAGGTTGAAAAGTCGAATTATTCGAAGGTCTTTTGAATGAGCAGTGTAAGATCTGCCGCCTTAGCCGAATGAGTGATTTCACCACACGATATGAAGTCCGGATTAACTCCCGCGTATTTTTCTATATTATCAAATGTTATTCCACCTGAAATTTCAACCTTAACCTTTCCACTTGCGAAGTGGATGGCCTCCCTGGCATCTTCGAGAGTGAAGTTGTCGAGCATCACAATATCGACGCCCTCATCTATCGCCTCTTTCAATTCATCAATCGACTGAACCTCAATTTCGATCGTCAGTTTTTTTTTGTTATGTTTTTTTACCTTTGCGATGGCGTTTTTAATACCACCTGCGAGGCGAATGTGATTTTCTTTGATGAGATACGCGTCGAAAAGTCCAAACCTGTGATTTGTCCCGCCTCCCAGCCGCACGGCCTCTTTTTCAAGCTCTCTCAAACCGGGGGTTGTCTTGCGCGTATCGAGCAGCTTTGTCTTTGAAGTTTTGAGCTTCGCTACAAATTTCGAAGTGAGAGTTGCGATGCCGCACAAGCGTTGCAAAAAATTGAGGGCAGTGCGCTCGGCAGTCAGTATTGCCTGGGCTTTTCCCGTGATCCTTGCGATTGTCTCATTTGGCGAGGCGCTCTTTCCATCCCCGATGATGATTTCATATTTAATTTTCGGATCGAGCCTTGTGAATACCTCTTTAGCAATTTCCTGACCCGCGACAACGATCCTCTCCTTTGTCATTATAACAGCTTCTGCGTTGAGCTTGGGATTGACAGTCGCCTCTGTCGTGATGTCGGCCTTACCGATGTCCTCGTGGAGTGCAATTTCGATTATGTTAGATATTTCGTTTTTCATATTTTTGTAGTGGCGGGTCCCTGTGCCCGCCTTTGAAAAAGGGCAACCACAGGGGGTTGCCCCTACATTAAATTTCCAGAAGATCTAAAGATTTTTCAATGATTCTTCAAACTTCACGAGTCTTTCTGTTAATGCTGTCATCTTTTCCCGTTCTTTATCGACTATATCCTTTGGGGCTCGTTCGACGAAATTTGTATTTGAGAGCTTTTTCTCCAACGCTGCCTTTTCGTCCGTTGCTTTTTTTATCTCCTTCTCAAGGCGCGACTTTTCGGCTTCGATATCGATCAAGCCGGCGAATGGGATGAATAGGGTGCCGAAGGTGAGGGGAGCCTTTGCGGATTTTTCCACATCTTTCTCTTTATCTGATATATCCAAAGATTCGAGCCTTGCCATGTCCATTATATAGTTTTTCTGGTTTGTTATTTCGCTCGTGCTTGATGCAAATATACTGGCGCTTATTTTTTTGCCGGGAGCGACGGAATGTTCGCCGCGGATCTGGCGGATGGCGAGCACCGGTTCCTTTATGAATTTTTCAAAGGTTTGTGCCTCGGTGCTGTATGGATTTTCTTTTTCGGCTGCCGGATATGCTGATATCATGATGCTCTTCACATCATCCTTTCCGATGTGCTGCCAGATCTCCTCTGTGATGAATGGAAGAAACGGGTGTAGGAGTTTGAGGGTGGAAGAGAGGACATGAAAGAGGGTTGCCTGAGCTGCCTGTTTAATCTTCGGTGCACCTTCTTCGCGCATCGCCGGTTTGATCGCCTCGAGGTACCAGTCGCAAAAGTCGTTCCAGACGAAATGATATGCGTGACTCGCTGCTTCGTTAAAGCGGTAATTATCGAGCGATGCGTTGATGTTGGCGGTCGCAAGATCTAAGCGATTGAGTATCCACTTGTCTGCGATGGACAGGTGCTTTGAATCTGCTTTAGCCCCGTTATAGTCGTTAAGATTCATCATCGCGAATCTCGATGCGTTCCACAGTTTGTTGCAGAAGTTTCTTCCCATCTCGAATTTCGAAACCGAGAGCTTTAAGTCCTGTCCTTCTGAGGCGAGCATCATGAGAGAGAAACGCAAAGCATCCGTTCCGAATTGATCGATGATCTCGAGCGGATCGATGCCGTTTCCTAAGCTCTTGCTCATCCTTCGTCCCTCTTCGTCGAGGATCGTACCGTGGATATATACGTCGCTGAAAGGGACCTCATTCATATTTTCAAGCCCCATCATCACCATGCGCGCCACCCAGAAGAAGATGATGCCTCTGTCTGTGACTAGTAAGTTAGTAGGGTAGAATTTTTCAAGTTCAGGCGTCTTGTCCGGCCAGCCCAAAGTCGAGAATGGCCAGAGGGCTGACGAGAACCATGTGTCGAGGACATCCTCATCCTGCCTTAGATTTTTGGAGCCGCAATGCGGACAGATTTGAGGTGTCTCCTTTGACGCAATAGGCGCACAACCCTCTTTGTCACAATACCATACAGGAATTCTGTGCCCCCACCAGATCTGTCGCGATATGCACCAGTCGCGGACGTTGTCGAGCCACTGCAGGTAAAAATCTGTCCATCTTGCGGGATGAAACTTCACCTTTCCCTCTTCAGTCGCCTTGATCGCCTTTTCAGCAAGCGGGCGCATCTTCACGAACCACTGGTCGGAGAGGCGGGGCTCTATGATGCTGTGACAGCGATAACAGTGACCGACCGCGTTTTGATGATCCTCTATCTTTTCCAAAAGCTCTGATGTTTTTAGCTCCTCTACGATCTTCGCTCTGGCTTCTTTTGTCGAAAGACCTGCATATTTTTTACCGGCGTTCTCATTCATCGTGGCATCGTCGTTCATGACGTTAAACTGTGGGAGGTTGTGTCGGAGCCCGATCTGAAAATCGTTCGGGTCGTGAGCGGGGGTCACTTTCACAGCCCCTGTTCCGAATTTGGCATCGACAAAGTCATCGGCTATGATCGGAATTTCCCTCTCAGTCTCTGGAAGATGAACGCGTTTTCCTATCAGATGTTTGTATCTTTCATCCGAGGGATTGACTGCGACAGCAGTATCTCCCAAAAGTGTTTCAGGGCGGGTTGTTGCGACGACGACGAACTCCTTTTCCCTCTCTACAAGCGGATATCGAATGTACCAGAGACTTCCTTTTTTATCCTCGTGCTCGACCTCGTCATCGGCGAGCGCCGTGAGGCATCTCGGACACCAGTTGATGATATATTTCCCCTTGTAAATGAGTCCCTTTTTATAGAGTTTGACGAAGTTTTCCTTAACCGCATGAGAGAGCCCGTCATCGAGCGTGAATCGAAGTCTCGACCAGTCGCAGCTGGAGCCCAATTTTTTTAGCTGATCGATGATCCGGTTGCCGTATTCATCTTTCCACTTCCAGATTCTCTTTATCAGCTCATCTCTTCCGATCTCGTGTCTGCGTTTTCCCTCTTTATCGAAGAGCGCCCTCTCGACGACATTCTGCGTGGCGATGCCGGCGTGATCGACGCCCGGCTGCCAGAGGGTAGCAAAGCCCTGCATGCGCTTCCAGCGAATGATCAGGTCCTGAATCGTGTTGTTGAGGGCGTGCCCCATGTGGAGGATGCCTGTGATATTCGGCGGCGGGATGACGATGCAGTATGGCTTTGGGTTATCGTTCGGTGCGAAAAGATTGTTTTCTTCCCAATATTTATACCACTTCTTCTCAACATCCTTCGGCTGATACGCTTTTTCGAGTTCTTTCATGAATTGATTCCTTTTATTAACGTAGGGGTTACTTTTAAACCCACCCGATAATTGTTTGCAATGACTAAGAGAATTCTTCCTGATTGTCAATTAACACCTTAGAATATAAACTAAAAAGCCCCGAGGATCCCCCGGGGCTTTAGCTTCTGTACAGAATGCTACATTATTGTGTGTAGTCTACCGTAAATGTGCTGCCATCACAAGGGGCGCCGCATCCATCCACTACAAGCTGAAAATCGGCCTTGTCTGAACATCCGACAGTACCTCTTGAGAGTTTTAAACCACATTTGCCATCAGTATTGCTCTCCCATGTCCCGCCTGATGTGCTGTTGTCATCCATCACAAAAGTGACTCCGCCTCCGGTATAACGGTTCTGGCTGCATGTGCCATTTGAATACAGTCCAGCCGTATCTGTTGGAAGCCCTAGAGCCTGTTGGCAGCCCATATCCGTAAACATCCAACGGATATTTGCAGAACCACCAGCACCAGTAGTTGCTGGCTGCTGTGTTGCTGGCGTTGCAACATCAGAACACGCCGTCTTTTTGCTTGTGAATGTGACCGTGTCGCCGCTCTGGCTATCGACTATAGTGAGAGTGTTGCAGTTGGTCGAAAGTGTGAGCTTTCCTTCGGCATTTATATTTATGTTATTTCCATATGTATCAGTATCATAGAAACTGAACTGTGCGGTAGCGGTCTCAGAAGAAGTAGTAGCCTTTGTTTCTGGCGCAACTTGTACAGGGGCTGTCGCAATAGTTATTGTCATCGAACCTTTAACCTTTGTGTCATCCCCCATTGTTCCTTCCATATTCAGGTGATGATAAGATGCTTTGGTTAAGGCCATGGTCTTTAGGGAATTCGCATCACTTGTATTCTGTGACCAGACTCCAATTAGATTGTCATCCGTAACCGAGGCCGAACCGGAAGCAGTAGGTTGTTGCTGTGTATTTGTACTCTTTGAACAATAGATGAGTGAAACCGCCAGCACCAGCACTGCCATTCCGAGCAAAATCTTTTTTATCATAAATCCCCCCTATTTTTGCCCTTCAAAGGGCATGTTTTTGTCTGAAAACAACGTCATTTCTAGTACTCGATTTTCGTCAAGATATCAAGTCCGAACAACAAAAAAGCCCCGAGGTTTTCCCGGGGCTTTTTTATAAAACATAAAATTAGTTTACAGGTCAGAACATGAAGTTCTGTCGCTGGTAAGGGTAGTTACTGATCCATCTTCAGAATCTGTCGCATTCAACGCTGTGCAATCTGTGTTGATAGTGATGAAGGCCGTTGAAGTCTCTCCATTGTCAAAGAAAATCGAGACGTAGCGGTTAGTCAGCGTGCTGGTTTTTACAGATGTTGTTGTAGCAACATTGCTCAATGTCACAACTCCTGTGCCGGTTGTGTTGTCACCAAGGGTAACATTTGCATTTAATGTGGTGTCGTTGACCTTTGTGAATGCCATTGTTGCTATATCATTCACATCTGCGTTGTTGTTTGTCCATGTTCCTTCGAGATTGTTGGCAGTTACCTTTCCTCCGACAACGGTGCTGGCATCGGGTTGGTTTGCAGTCCCTGTAGCTCCTCCACACGAGATAAGCGACAAGCTGATTGCTGCCATTACGACTAAAACATTCAATTTCTTAAACATATTTCCTCCTTTGTTATAAAGACGAAGCGCTCTATATGTTATAGATTCAGGATTTGCAATGAAAAAGATTCTGACCTTTGGACACAAGTCAGTGATGCTTGATAAATATAATTTACAAGAGGCCATAAAATGATTTTTTCGTTTTTTTATCATTCCTCGCCCCACAAAGAGCGCGGGACGACAATTAGGGGTTAACCGGACAACGCTGCATCGGGGTGCAAGATGACATCGTAGGCTCATAAAGCTGCATTAAAATGAGTTCTCTTGCTCTTTTGAGTTATAACTAATTGGGTCAGTTTTAATATCCAACTTTCATTAATATATCAAGCCCGAACAACAAAAAAGCCCCGGGAAAAACCGGGGCTTTTTGAAAATAAAAAGTTTTCCAATTATTGTCTTGGTCCATTAGGATCTACAGTGAATGTTCCATCACAAGGGTGACAGTTTGCAACTTCGAGTTGATACTCTGCAGTTGTTGCACATGTAACGTCGCCCTGTTGAAGTTGAACTTCACAATTCCCTAATGTTCCAGTTGTCGCTCCTACAGCGATGTTCACGGTCACGCCACCAGCGTCGACAGTTGTGGTCGTGCAAGTTCCTGCTCTATAGAGGCCATTAGTATCCTCAGGCATCCCTTGGCCGGTACAGTCGCCAACTGGAGTAAACATCCAGTAAACTGTGGTTGTAGTTCCTCCACCATCAGTATCTGTGCAGGAATTGTTAGCGCTTGTGAAAGTTGCAGTAGCGCCATCCGCATTATCGGTAAATTCCAAAGTTTTGCAGTCTGACGAAATTGTTGTCAGACCAGTCGCTGAGGCGGATTCAAATCCATCCGTAATAAAAAGTGTGGCGAGTCTGGAAGTGATTGTGCTTGTTTTTGAGACATTAGTTTTTTCTACGTTTGCCGCAACATTTGCCGTAACGGCACCTAAAGTAAGTGTGCCGGTAATTGCTGTGTCATCTCCCATAGTGCCAACAATGTTCAGGAGTGTGTCCGAAGCCCTTGTCATGGTTAAGGTTTTGATGTCATCAGCTGCAGTTGTGTTCTGAGTCCATGTGGCTGCAAGATTGTTTGTTGTCACCTGTCCACCGCTGGCGCTGCTGCTTCCACCACCACACGAAACGAGTGAAATTCCAAACATTACCATCACTACTAAAACACTCAATCTCTTAAACATATTTCCTCCTTTGTTATAAAGACGAATCGCTCTATATGTTATAGATTCAGGATTTGCAACGAAATTCTTTAATTAGATAAGACTTCTTTTATGGTAAGGATAGCTCTATCGAGATCCTCTTTAGATATAACAAGCGGCGGGGTGAAGCGAATCGTGTTTTCGTGTGTCTCCTTTGCCAATATGCCTTTTGCCTTTAGCGCTTCGCAGTACGATCTGGCCTTGGTATTTAGCTCAATGGCTAACATTAGCCCTAAGCCCCTTACCTCTTTGATGACGGGGGATTTGATATTCATAAGTCCCTTTTTAAAATGTTCTCCCAGCTTTTCAGAGCTCTCACACAGTTTTTCGTCGATTATGACATCAAGGGCGGCCATGGCCACAGCCGATGCCAGAGGGTTTCCACCGAATGTCGAGCCGTGGTTTCCAGGTTTAAAGACATCCATGACATCGTCATCCGCAACGATAGCGGAGACCGGATAGACACCGCCGCTGAGTGCCTTTCCTATGCATATGATATCTGGTCGGACATCTTCATGCTGGCAGCAAAATAGTTTTCCGGTTCGACCTAATCCCGTCTGGATCTCATCGGCGATCATAAGCACATTTTTACTCTTTGTGATTTCACGGGATCTTTTTAAATATCCCTTTTGTGGAATTTTTACGCCTGCCTCACCCTGAATCGGTTCGACCAGGAAGGCACAAGTGTTTTCATTGATCGCCTTTTCAAGAGCTGTGGTATCGTCATAGGGGATGATTTCAAATCCAGGTGTGAATGGTTCATATCCATCCCTGCAAAGTTCATCTGTAGAAAAACTCACAATCGTCGTTGTTCTTCCATGAAAGTTTCCAGAACAGACTATGATCTTCGCCTTGCCTGAAGGAATTCCTTTTTTTGTATAACCCCATCTTCTCGCAGCTTTGATGGCGGTCTCAACCGCCTCTGCGCCGGTGTTCATGGGGAGGGCTTTGTCGTATCCAGTGAGCTTTGTCAATTTCTCCAAAAAATTTCCCATTTGATCATTGTGAAAGGCGCGCGAAGTGAGCGTCAATCTCTCGCACTGTTTCTTCAAGGCTTCGATGATCTTAGGATGGCGATGCCCCTGATTTACAGCGGAGTAAGCTGAAAGCATATCTATATATCTTTTTCCATCGACATCCTCGACCCACGCACCTTCGGCCTTCGATATCACGACATCGAGAGGATGATAGTTGTGCGCGCTGACCCGTTCGACCTGGTCGATAAACTGTTGAGTTTTTTTCACAAGTGACTCCTTTATATTTTACGTCATTGGTTCATTGCTAGATCTGCTATGCGCCGCGATCTTTGTGGTATGCGTTTTTCGTTTTTAGCGCACAGCCCACAGCGCATAACCCATAACTTACCTTTCAAACAGATGTTTTACTATAAACCACACATTCTCTTTTCTCTCCCTCAAGCGTCTTAGCATGTAAGGTAACCAGTGGCTGCCGAAGGGGACGTATATACGAACTCTATAGCCCTCAGCAATGAGTTTTTTTGCGAGCCTTCGCTGCATTCCCATCAGCATCTGGAATTCGAAATTATCCTTCGATATCATGTGCTCTTTGGAAAACTGTTGTATGGTCTTGATGATCGCCTCGTCGTGTGTGGCTATGCCGTGATAGATGCCGGATAGCAGGAGACTTTTGGCGAGCGAGATATACTGATTTCTAATCTCATTTGTTTTTTGGAGGGCGATATCAGCAGGTTCTTTATATGCCCCCTTGCACAGCCTCATTGAAATGTTTTTGTCTAGCATATTTAAGACATCTTCGTGTGTTCGTATGAGCATTGCCTGTAACACCGCGCCGATGTTTTTATGATCTTTGTGGAGTTTGCGAATCATATCAAGAGTTCTTGTCGTGTAGTCAGACCCCTCCATGTCGATTCTCACAAAGGCATCGATTTTTCCTGCTTTGATCAGAATCTTTCTTAAATTTTCTTCGCAAAAATCGAGATCGATATCGATGCCAATCTGTGAAAGTTTGACAGAGATGTTTTTATCGAGCGACATCTTGTCGAGGGCGTTTAACATCTTGAGATACATGTCGGTAGCGTTAAGCGCCTGGTCTTTATTCGTAACGCTCTCTCCGAGATGGTCGAATGTTGTAAAAAAACCTATGCGATTTAATTTGCGAATGACTTTCAATGCTTCGGGCAGAGCCTCACCCGCGATAAATCGTTTAGCAAAATATGTGATCGGAGCCATCCAGTTCATTTATTTTTTCTCACAATATGATTTTGCCTGCATGAAGTAGAGGAGGTAATCTCTCCCTCCCGCCTTCGAACATGTGCCGCTCATGTTGTATCCGCCGAATGGCTGCACATCGACTAGTGCCCCGGTGCATTTTCTATTTATGTAGAGGTTTCCAACGTGAAACTCTTCTTTCGAGCGTTTGATCTTATCGGGATTCTTCGTGAATACCGCCCCTGTCAGGCCATAATCTGTGTTGTTGGCGATTTTTAGAGCATCATCATAATCTTTTGCCTTGATGACGGAGAGTACCGGGCCGAATATCTCCTCCTGCGCTATTTTGGCGTGAGGGTCGACATCGGCAATAACTGTTGGCTGGATGAAGAAGCCTTTGGAATCGTCCCCGGTTCCGCCGCATATGAGTCGCCCCTCTTTTTTTCCGGTTTTGATATAATTCATTATTTTATCAAATGCATTTTTACTCGATACCGGTCCCATGTAATTTTTCGGATCGACGACATCTCCAATTGTTATCTTCTTCACCCTCGCTTCGAGTTTCGTCAGGAAGGCATCGTAGATCTTTTCATCGACGATAGCCCTCGAGCATGCTGAACACTTCTGTCCCTGAAATCCGAAGGCTGCAACTGCGACACCTTCAACCGCTGCGTCTATATCAGCTTCGCTATCTACTATAATCGCATCCTTGCCCCCCATCTCAACGACAACTCTCTTGATCCATTTTTGATTCGGTCTCGTTTTCCCGGCCTCTTCGACGATGTGGAGTCCGACCTCCCTTGACCCAGTGAAGTTTATGAATCTTACATGCGGATCCTTGACGAGCATCTCGCCGATCTCGCCGCCGCTTCCTGTTAAAAAGTTTATTACGCCCCGAGGCAGCCCGGCTTCTATCATTACCTCCATAAATTTATACCCGATGATCGGCGTGTCGGAGGCGGGCTTTAATATCATCGTGTTTCCACATACGATACCAGAGACTGTGATGCCGGTGAGTATTGCGAGGGGGAAATTCCACGGTGGAATCGCTACTCCCACACCAAGCGGTATATAAAAGGCTTCGTTTGTTTCACCCTGGTAGGGGGTCACGTCGTGCCCCTTTGCGTATCGCAGAGCCTCCCGGCCGTAGAACTCCAGAAAATCTATCGCTTCGGCCACATCCGCATCGGCCTCCACCCAGTTTTTTCCTGATTCAAAGATCATCCAGGCGGCGAGTTCCAACATTCTTTCTCGCATGATCTCGGCAGCCTTGAAGAGGAGCTCGGCTCTCTCCTGAGGGCTACTTTTTTTCCATCTCTCAAATGTCGCAAGTGAATTATCCAGCGCCTTTTTGGCGTGTTCTGTTTTTCCTCTCTGAGCAATTCCAACGATTTGATTTTTTAGAGAGGGGTTGATCGATGTGATCTTTTTGTCCGAGATGATTTTTTCACCATTGATAATCAGGGGATATTCCTTCCCAAGTTTAGCTTTCACATTCTGAATGGCCTCGATCATTTTCGATTCATTATTTTTATCGCTGAAATCTGTAAGTTTCTGATTTTTGAATGGTTCGATCATATTCCCCCTTTTTTTTAAAATTAATCCAAATTATCTGCCGAAAACTATAAAGTCAATTGTCATAGAATGAAATTTGCTTTATTATGGTAAAAAATCTGAAAGGAAGCAAAATGAAAAGAGCAAAACTAATTTATGGAGTGCCCGATCTCAATCCTGACCTCTATTATATAACCCGGTTGAAGATGGGCGATCCTACGACCTGTCTCGTGGCGAATGGAAAGAGCTATCTCTTTATCGGCGGATTTGAATATCCGAGGGCATACAGGGAGGCTCACGTCGATAAAGTCGTGAATTGCGACATCTATGTCGAACGGGCGAAGAAAAAATTTGGAAAGAGCACTATGCTCAATACACTCGATCTCTTTCTAAAGGATCTAAAAGTTAAAGAGCTTGAGATGCCGCAGGAGAGTTCATTTTATCTGGTCGATTGCTTAAGAAAATCAGGTTTTAAAGTGATAGCAGGGGATAAACCATTTTTTCAGGAGCGGCTTGTGAAGAGCGCCGAAGAGGTTAGGGAGATCACAAGGCTGCAAAAACTAAATTTTGCCGCGATGGATCTGGCAAGGGAGATGCTCAAAAAAAGCAGGATCAAGGGAGACAAACTTTTTCTGCGCGGTAAGATACTTACAAGTGAAATGGTGAGAGATGCGATTGATACCTTCCTATTCGAGAAAGGGTGTCTAGCCACATCAACAATTGTCGCCTGTGGCAAACAGGGGATCGATCCGCATGAGAGGGGAAAGGGGCCTCTTCGTCCGCATCAATCTATCATAATAGATATCTTCCCTCAGTCGAAGGAGTCGAGGTATTGTGCGGATGCCACGAGGACATTTTGCAAGGGTAGGCCGACAGATGCTCTGATTCGCATGTATGATGTGGTAAAAAAGGGGCAGGAGTTGGGTCTTTCAAAGATCAAGGCTGGTGTTAATGGAAAGGTAGTGCATGAAGCGATCTGCAAATATTTTGAGCGAAAGGGATATAAGCTCAAGGTGTTGAAACACAGGAACGAGGGCTTTATCCACGGAACCGGCCACGGTCTGGGGCTTGAGGTGCATGAGGAGCCGGTGAGGATTGCGACTGTCGATTGTAAAATCAAAAAGGGATTTGTTGTAACAGTCGAGCCGGGACTCTATTATTCAGATATCGGTGGAGTTCGGATAGAAGATCTGGTATATGTGACATCTTCTGGTTGTGATGTTCTGGGAAAATACCCCAAAAATCTAATTGTGTCCTGAACGTCAAATTACCTTTAAACTAAAGTCAATAAATTGACGCTATGGGTTTTTTACGCCTTTAAAAGCCTACCGCGGTTCAGTTGTTAAATGTAACCACTTGAAAACGAAGATATATTTTTAAAAGACCATTGTGAGTATTTTGGCACGTGACTTGCTATGTTGTGTGTGCAGACAGGAGAGGGATAATATGAAAAAAACAATATTCAAGCATGCATTTGTACTTGCCGTAATTCTATTGGTATCGGCATGTGGGACCGGGCTGAATGCGCCTACGCCGGATGACAATCCAACAGATCTCGGTTTTATAACAAGTCTGCAAATTTTGAGTAGCGATATCCAACAGGTTTCAGGTGGAACTGAGGTTACCTTCAGCGCTACATCGGATCAGGTAGAAGGGTTGACGGGCGGTGCTGTAATATTTATGGCATGTTATAACAATGCCGCCAGCATCGATTTTGCTGTTGTCCAGGAGGCGTTCAATATTTTTCATAGCGATATAACTGCTGTTACAGCTGACGTTTCAGCGCAGAACAAGGCTTTTGGGACAGCACCCTTTACGATTTCAACTGCGAACAGCATCTATGCACCTTCAAATGGGACAACATGTATTGCACCAAATTCGGCAACCTCTTACTGTACAAGATCAGCAGGCGCTGGTTGTTTCTCTCAGAGCCTTTTGGCTGGAAGTAACACTGTGACAGTAGCTGGAGGTCTAGTAGCTGGTAGTAACATCGCCGTCTATGTTGCCGATTATCGTGGGACATCGGAATCAACCGCAGCAACTGCAATAGTTGGGAGTGGAGTTTTTAATGCGACAGCTGCAAGAACTATCACCTTCACACAGGCCCTCGATGGCCCAGGCATGGGTTTTGTGCAGTTTGGAGATGTGATGATCTTTTCCGGTGATTATCTGTTTAGTGCTGATGATGATAAGATTGGCGTCTTTGAACTGACAAATGGATTGTATTCACTGAAAACAACAATTGATATCAATCTGATGTTTCCTGCGGATTTGGGTTTTGATATCAGGTCGATGACTATGATCGATCCGGATGGTGATGGTGTTAAAGATATGCTTGCTGTCGATATTCATGGCGTATTCGATCTTGCCTGGAGTAATCGTGTAGTTTTTATACCAAATCCGACTGCACAGGGGGCTTTGGTAACGACTTATCAGTATGCGATAAAGAATGATACAAATGACAACGGTTTTGGATTTTTTATCGACTTGTTAAGAATCGGCGAAAATAATTATTTTATTGCGAGTGATAATGAGATCACAGTTGGTGTTATCGGTGGCGGCGTACACGTCATTCCTTTTGGGGATATCACCGCTGTAGCTATGCTTGATATCACAGATCAGATCTACGCCCATATTCTGGGAACAGCTGACGCGTGTGGAGCTGGTGAGTTTGTTCTGATGGGGGAATATATAGTTGCCGATAAATGTCTAAACCTTAATGCAAGTAGAAGTTATCAGGTAGTTTCTTTATCCATTTCGGATGTTGGGGCAGTAATTTCGCTCAATGAGGTTTCGAGTGTGAGTGCTGACTATCCTGATACGTACACTGGAAACAGCGTGAGATTGTCAGCTTTTGAAAATAAACTCTATATGAGGGCCATTGCAACTGCAAATCAGCGTACTGACATGTTTGTGTACACGCTATCTGATGGTGTCTTTTCGCTCTCAGATTCCTATCAATGGGGAGATGCTGCTGCCATTATAGAAGGTAATCATATTGGAGAGTTCATAGGACTTGGTTATAGAAATAACTGGTCGGTTGCTCTGGTTCACGGAGAGGGAAATGTTGTCGCAGGTGCGTTCACAGATGCTTTCGATTCTGTTTATGATAATTTCAGTGGAGCGCTTGGTGCCACTGCCATCCAATACAGTGCGTTGTTCGGCGCTATGACGGTGACAGCAGCGAATAATATGGCGATGTCTGATAGCGGGATAATTGCTCAGGTCGATGTCCCAACACGCTTTGTCAGCATCTCCGTGCCGTGATTATAAATTGCCAATTCTCTTGCCACACAATTCAAGAAGAGAAGGGCTGTTTTTAGAGTTGGATTTGAATTCATCTGTCCATCTCTTCTGATAGGCTTGATAGATTTTTTCGAGTAAATCATTTTTGATATTTTTCCAAACTACTTTTTTTGATTTCACAAAAGTTGTTTCATCTGTATATTCCTCTTCGGGCCAGCGCTCTTTTAGGGCGTCATAGAGTGTGAAACCGTTCTCTGCCAATTTTTTAAGCTTTGTCCAGTACTCCCTCACATCAGACAGATACTCTGGAATATCGAAGGCGCGCGAGCCTGCGTCATATATCGTGCAGCGCTCTAGTGGATAGTTTAAGCTCTCATACTGGCTGAGTTCGAATTCAGGTGCGAGTATAGAATCGAATCGCACGAAATCTGTGCCGGGGATGCCGATTTTGAGCTCCGTCTTCGAATCGACGAGTTTGAATTTCCCCTCGAAATAGACGATGTAGCAATTGCCGAAATCGGGTGAGAACTCCCGGAATATCGCATCATATTTTTCGAGAATCTTTTCGATCTTGTGGCAGCCGATTGTGAAGAAGATTAAGTTTTTTACGGAGGCATTTGTCTTTTTCAGGTGTTCAACTAAAACCTCTAAGCCGTTGTCTATCGTGACGCCGGTTGCAACAACATCAGCTATTAGTATTGTAGCGTTTGGAGGGAAGCTGAATTTTCTATACGCATTTTCTTTGACACCCCAGCGACCATCCTTTTTAAAACGCTGTGAAGTCATGAATGATGTGCGGTGTCTGTTGAATCCAAAGGCAAGGCTGAGTGCGCTTCTCAGATCGAAATTGAGTCCACCACGCAGGAAATTTAAAATACAGATCGACTCCTCATCCTGTTTTTGAAGAATCTCTTTGGCGAATGGAAGACCTTTTAATGTTGCTGTCATCGCCACCAGCATGAGAGTCGTGTATTGGCATCCTAAGATTTCAGGCCGGTTGCAGATAGCTCTTGATTGAGGAGTTGATACGATAAAGCGTTTAAGCGAATCGTTGAAGTCGCCACAGAGCTTATAGACCGACGCCTCTTTGGATAAATTTAGTGTTTCTAAATATTGCATATAGTCAGCTTTCAACGATATAAATGTAGGGGCAACCCCCTGTGGTTGCCCGTTTATAAGGGCAGCCACGGGGGGGCGCCCCTACATATAAGAAAAAAAGAGCCTCGTATTATATAGATGCGAGAAGCGTCTCAAAATCAGTGAGATCCTCTCCCTGATTCCATTGGTTGATAGTGTAGAGCGCTTCAAGTCCAACCTTTATCAAATCGGATTGATCGACCTTTTCAAACTTCGTTGTCTTTTTATTATCGTGCGGAGATACGACCAGATCTATACAGCCGGCCTGAATCCGTCTCTTTTGTTTCTTCATCATAGCCTCGTGATTTAACATGTCGGCCAGGATAGCGAAGACGGAGAATTCCATCTCTGTTGAGAGCACCCCCATCTTTTTATAAGCTTCGAGCGTCTCTCTGCGGACATCCTCCATCGGGAAGCCGTCAGGGTTCTCTACGGCGTAGAGTTCATCTTTGATATGTATATGCCCGTGCCAAAGATCTTTTTCCATGGTAAATCCACGTTTTAGTGCTGCGCTGATGATGGCCAGACTAATTTTCATGTCTGCGATTGCAGGGTATTCTTTGAATATCCATTTGGTAGTGGTTCCCTCATCCCTTACCGCCCCATTTGCGACGACGAGGTGCTTGGGTTTAACAAACGGTTGCAGTGAGCCGCATGTGCCGATTCGCACAAGATTGATGTTATCAGCTTTTACCGAATCGAGTATTTCGGGGAGGATTATTGCAGTCGAGGCTGGTCCCATACCAGTGTTGAAAGCGGTTACAGGGATGCCTCTGTATGTTCCATTGATACATATGAAACCTCGGTTGTTCGCGATCTCTTTGGGCTTATTCAGAGATTCGGCTATTTTTTCAACCCGCTCAGGAGAGCCTGAGCTGATTATATTTCCCGAAATTTCACCCCTTTTGACAGGAATGTGATAGCATCTTCCATCTTTAAATCTAAATGTGTCCATTGCGCCCTCCGCACTGTTTTATATATTGTTACTATCCGCCCGTCAATAAAGCTGAAGGTTTTATTATTGATTTATTTTTCATATTCCTCTAGTTGTATCGGCTCTCATAAAACAAGGAGGAAACTATGGAAAGGACCGTTCATTTAAACGAAACTAAAACAGGGAAAAAACAGTACAAGGGGGAGGATGTGAATATGAAATACAAAGTGAAAGATATCGGTTTGGCTAGCTGGGGAAGAAAAGAGATGGAGATCGCCGAAAAGGAGATGCCCGGCCTCATGACAATCAGAAAAAAATATGCGGCCGACAAACCTCTTAAAGATGTGCGGCTCATGGGATCCTTGCATATGACGATTCAGACTGCCGTGCTCATCGAGACATTGATAGATCTCGGTGCTCAAGTCCGCTGGTGCTCGTGCAATATATTTTCCACGCAGGATCAGGCAGCTGCTGCGATGGCTGAACAGAATGTCGGTGTATTTGCCTGGAAGGGTGAAACACTTGATGAATACTGGTGGTGTACAGAGAGGGCTCTCGATTTTGGAAATGGCGTAGGTCCCAATCTCATAGTCGACGATGGTGGCGATGCGACGATGATGATTCACCTTGGCTATGCAGCTGAGGACAAGCCAGAGCTTTTGAAGATTGATGAAAATGATTCCGGCGATTTTATCTCGCTAAAAAATATCCTGAAAAAAATCAGAGAAGAAAATCCGACGCGATGGCATGATGTGGTGAAAGATTGGCACGGTGTCTCCGAGGAGACGACGACAGGCGTGCATCGTCTCTATCAGATGGCGAACGACGGAAAGCTTTTGGTGCCCGCTATCAATGTGAACGACTCCGTTACGAAATCGAAGTTCGACAACCTCTACGGTTGCAGAGAATCGCTCGCGGATGGTTTGAAGCGAGCGATGGATGTCATGATCGCTGGAAAATATTGTGTAGTCTGCGGATACGGCGATGTCGGAAAGGGCTGCGCTCAATCGATGAGGGCATATGGCGCGAGGGTTGCGGTGACCGAAATCGATCCGATCTGCGCATTGCAGGCGGCGATGGAGGGTTTCGAAGTGACGACAGTCGAGGATACACTGGGCAAGGGCGATATATACGTAACATCAACCGGCAACAAGGATGTGATCACAGCTGAGCATATGTCGAAGATGAAGGATCAGGCGATCGTCTGCAACATCGGCCACTTCGACAACGAGATCCAGGTTGAGAAGCTGGAAAAATTGAATGGTGTGAAAAAGACAAATATAAAACCGCAGGTCGATCGTTATACTTTTAACACCGGCAATGCTATCTATCTTCTTGCTGAAGGGCGACTTGTGAATTTAGGCTGTGCGACCGGGCATTCATCATTTGTGATGTCGAATTCATTTTCGAATCAGGTGCTCGCGCAGTTGGATCTTTGGAAGAACAAAAGCGAATACAATCCGGGTGTATACACGCTTCCTAAGAAGCTCGACGAAGAGGTTGCACGCCTTCATCTCGATAAGATCGGCGTGAAGCTGACAAAGCTTACGAACGAGCAGGCAAGCTATCTGGGCATTTCGACAGATGGTCCATATAAGCCGGATCATTATAGATATTAGTTTAAAATAAAATGTTTTGTTTTTGTAGGGGCGGCCCCCTGTGGCCGCCCTCTAAAACTGAGGTGGAATTATGATTATGGAAAAGGCAGTCATCAAATCACCAATCGGCTCTTTGAAGATTATCATTGAAGATGATAAATTATGTTCAATTGATTTTCTAGACAATGCTGAAACTAGCTTGCCGGAAAAACAATCGCTCACATTGAAAAAGACGATCAAACAGCTGGGCGAATATTTTGCAAAAGAGCGCCGTGAGTTTGATCTGCCAATTTCTTTTGAAAAGGCCACTCCCACAAAATTTGAACTCAAGGCATGGAATGTGCTGCTCAAAATTCCATATGGAGAAACAATATCTTATAAGGCTCAAAGCAGGAAGATAAAGACCCTTGCATATCGCTCAGTCGGCAAAGCCAACGGCAAAAACCCATTGCCGATTGTAGTTCCCTGCCATCGAGTCATCATGTTTGACGGCAAACTGGGAGGCTTCTCCAGCGGCATCTGGCGTAAAGAATTTCTATTGAAGTTGGAAGGGACAATCTGAGCGCAAATGCTGGAGTTAGTCCTATATTGGCTTATGGTATAAATTGAAAATCTTCTATGATTATTTCGGTTTCAAGCCCATCTGATGGTGGAAGCTCATTGAGTAACCATAAAATTATACCAACCTTTTCTTCTCCCTTTGGAGGGACATCAGTTCCAAAGTATTTCCATTGTGCAATTAGATCGTTTGTGTTCGATGAATTTGGGTCATTGCCCTGTTTACTTTCGAAAATAACTGAGCTGGCTCTCCATTCGATTGTGTGAATAGATTCCTCACTGTTCGAAGGAAGAATCACAGGGAAGCGCTTGATGTGGCCTTGAATAGTAGATGGTTGTACGACATATTGGCCGATGTCATTATTCTCGATTCCCCATTTTGAAAATTCAATGTCAATTTCACGATTATTATAATCCGGGTTGTCATCCCAAGTGAAGAGTCCAAATACAATATTTTTATCAAGTTGATCGATAGAAGCGCTGATTTTAAAGATATAAGTTCCGTATCCGAAACTTGTAAAAGAGCTTAAATGTGCACAATACCATTCGCCATCCTTCTGTGTAATCTTTATGTGGAGTTTTCCTAAGTCGTCCATCCAGACGTTGTTGCTTCCGTTAGAATAATAATTTGGCCCTGGAGTTGTTTTTTTATCTATAGAAGAGTGGATTTTCCATGTTTCGCCTGCAAATGTAATTTGATCCTGTCTGACCTCTGTTCTTTCTTGTGTTTGAGATTCCTGATCTGATGAAAATCCTGAAGGTTTTTCCTGTATGTTTACGCTATTGCAACTGATAATCGAGGTTAAAAAAATAATTATAATAACAAGATTTTTTACCATGGTCAGTATTATGTCTCGAAATTCCAATTTGTCGAGCCTATTGTAGTGCCATAATTTACAGAGCATATTGACTTTATTATCCATATAGAGGTAGATACGGCAGGTCAAGTCTAACGGTAGGATGGTTGGTTTTGCCTGTCTAGGTTTTTACCCTGCCGCATGGCAGGGCGAATCCAGGTTTATTTGGTGATTGTTCTTTACAGTTTAACGTATAACCCGCCTTCGCCTTTCAGGCTATGGCGCGGTCTAAGGATCTGTAAACTTCGCTTCGCTCAGTAACAGATTCTAAGATCGGGGATCGGCTAACGGTAGGCCTGCAGACTCTGACTCTGCCTGTCTAGGTTCGAATCCTAGTCCCCGAGCACTGGTGGACAAGAGGCCCATTTCACGAAGTTGTGGAATGGGTTTCTTATTTGATATTCAATAGTTGAGCCGTTGAGCGTGCAGTTCGATAGAACTAGTTTTAAAAGTTTACGCTTCTCATCATTGGTTGCCCGCAAGTAGAGTCTATGTGCATTCTTAGCGAGTTCGAGAAGTAGTTTGCCATTTTCATAGTAGGGGATATCGGCCTTGCTATATGCTATTAACTTGTTTTCATAAGTAGCCAGCTCATCCTGCCATCTGTTTGTGTTCTTACGCCAGAAGTTCTCGCTTATTTTGCCGTCAAGCTTGTCAGTATAGGATTGATCTATCCTTGACCTTAGCATGTCAATTTTAGAGCGAAGAGAGATGATCTCAGAGTCTCTGAAGCGATTCTTGTCATTGTAACTTTCCTTGAGGGACTTAACGACTTTATCAATCACAGGTTGAGAGATCTGTATGCTTTTAAAGATATCTTCAAACTGATCAGTTAACTTCTCTTCGCGAACATAGCTCTTTTTCAATGAACATTCTTTTTTGGCTTTGCTACAGTGATAATAAACGTATCTCTCTTTTTTAATCTCAGAGACTACAGAACAACCACAATCGGCACAGGTGAGTAGTCCAGCATAAGCAAAGTCACCCTTGCGCTTGTATTCGCCTTTATTTCGCTTATTGAAAGCCTTTTGAACTCGATCCCAAAGCTCTTTAGTGACAATTGGCTCATGAACTCCATGATACTGCTTTCCGCTATATACAAAGTCTCCATAATAAACAGGATTCTTTAGAATTTTATCAAGATTAGCTTTTGAAAGAGGTTTTCCATGTTTTGAAGTAAGATAGTTATCTATAGCCCACTGGTGAATCATAACCAGCGAATATTCGCCAGTTGCATATAACTCATAGATTTTCTTAATTAGAGGGGCTCTTTCAGGATCTATAAGCATTATATGTTTTTCTTTGTCATTCAGATAGCCAGTGGGAGCTTGTCCAGGGTATTCACCATTAGCAGCTTTCTCATACAAGCCTTTCTTGACCTCTTCTGATAAGTTGTCGATATAGTTCTTAGCCATCAGGACTTTGATGCCATGAATAAACTTCTGATGTGATTTAGAATCCTTGGATAGAATCTCACTTTCTTTTACAAGATGAATTTCAATATCTGAAACATCATCAAGTATAACGTAGTCTTTAAAATTGCGATATAATCTGTCAGTTTTTTCAACGAGAAGGGCCTGTGTGGATTTGCACTGTTTTAAATAATCAACCATAAGCCCAAATTGCTCACGGCCTGTTGACTTTGCTGTTTCAGCATCAGCGAATGTTTTAACAACTTGAATTTGATTTTTTAAGGCATATTCTTCAAGGAGCTTGCGTTGAGCGGGGATTGAGAATCCTTCTTTCTCTTGCTCTTTGCTGGACACTCTACAGTAGATAACCCCTTTTTTTAACATACATTTTCCCTCTCATTGATCTGATTGAGTAGCTCAAAAAGCTCGCCTAAAGCAGTAATATCCTCATTTGATAAATCAGGCAACAATTCCTTTTCTCTATCCTCATCATGGTGCTTATGTGTTTTTGAGGGGTTCATTTTAATTGCAATAAACCTCTCTGAAAGCCTGTTTCTCAGCCTCTTCTCTAGTTAAGCCGCTATCAAACTCCAAAATTGCAGCTCTTTCTTCGAAATCTTCTAATTGCGAAGAAGATAAACGATCCTTGTTGATTTCGCTGCACACTTGCACACTTTCTTCTAACATATCGACTGTAGGAAGAATTTCCTGTGTACAAGGTAGCTCATCACCTAAAGCAATACGCAATGGTTTACGTTTTCTATCCTCATTATTTTTAAGATATCCTTTTGAGAGACATTGGCTTACGCGTCTAGCTACGGCGGATCTATCTAACTTTAGATAATCAGTAAGCTGTTTGATACTTACTTCTTCAGATTCTAAATTATTGCATAACTCTTTTACAGCTTCTATGGTCTCCAACACAGTTTTTGAGACGGATGCTTCAATTCCTTCACTCATGATATTTTTTACAAGCTCACGAACCTTTTGATAGTCCTCAAGAGTGGCAATTATTTTTCCATCCTTATCTTTTCGTCGGCTGGCTTGGTGTAAAATTGCATGAGTTTTTATGAGTGAGAGAAGTTGTTTAAAGTCTCTTCTGAGTCTGATTGATATGGGAGGTATGAGTGATGCAAGCTTTTTAGCAAACGGTATTGTGACTCTTGATTCTGCGAGATTCAGCCATTCTTGAAAGTTATGCCAAATACCATAATCAAGTTCATTACGGTTTGATTCTTCGGCTAGAGATAGGAATATATCCTTTGTTTGATTATTATCATCAGATACATGTAAGCTGAATAATCGTGTTTCATTCTCAGGGTGAATTTTAATTGCTGTTGTGGTGATTATGCATCCTGTTGGGCCCTCTTTTTCTATTAGTCTGGATTTGCAACCATCTTTTGTGCTGTCTACTGTTTCGTAACGAATTTTTCCTTCGCTAAGCAATGACCGAAGTAAGTATTGAGCTATATCACCGCCCATTCCAGCGGCTTCATACAAAACTAAAAAACGATGTTTTAGAGATTCTTCTGAATATGCTAGAGCATGTTCACTCATTGCGCTAATATCGTGATATGCTGATTTAGGAAAAAATTTTAGAACTTGTTCAACGAGATAACTTTTTCCTCCCGATGAAGGGCCTTTTACAACTATAGATACAGGTCGATCCAAAGATCTGCTGATCAAGCATAAAAAGAGAATCTGGGCATTTTTTGTATCACCGACAAACCCGTTTCTTTTTAAATCCTCTACAAAACACTGAAGAATATCTTTTTGTTGGGCGATATCCTTGCAAAGATTCCAATTGTTAAGAATACCCAATTGTTTTTTTTCTGATGAGTATTTTAAAAAAGTGGTGCCTTGGTTTAGATAGCTATTAAAACGTTTCTGAAAAGAATTTGGATTATCAAGGTAAAGTGAACTTGGATCTTTATATGATTCAAGATCAACAAGTATCACTCGTTCGTTGATTTTTGAGTTTTCAAGCCATTTAAGAATTGATTGTCCGCCCTGATCTGGTTCTATGATAACGTATATCTTTTCAATTTTATCGAGATGAGAACTCCAGCCCACTTTCCAGGTATTTGCTCCTGGTATGCCTATAGCTGGGAATTTATTATACCATAAGGTGTGACAGTCTGACTCTCCTTCACATAGGATTATGCGCCCAATTTGCATCGCTTCAGCAATTTTGTTTAATCCATAGAGGTGTACTTTATTGTCTGTTTTCCATCTAAAGCGGTCATTTCCGCTGAGATCAAGGCGGTATCTAATGGATAGAACAGAGCCATTTTTATCAAAATAAGGGATTCTTATTTTCGGTTTTCCGTTCTGCTTAAGATCGGACAGTCCATAGCTTTTCAAAATGTCGATAGGGATGTTTTTGTGTGCAGAATATTCTTCTAGTGAACATCCCTTTGCACTGGATTTATTGTTGTTTTTGAAGCTGTTATTGTAATCATGTGCATGTGTGTATCCATTTTTTGATGATCCACTAGGTATGTTAATTCCTAACCTTTTAGCTAGATCAATCCATCCACCACCAGCATTGCATGTATCACAATACCATGTTTTTTTATTGGGATTCCATCTTGCAGAAGGGTTATGGTCATCATGTGCTGGACATAAAAATCGTATTTCATTTCCGCACTTCTTGCCTTGACGTTCAGATATACAGCTCTCTATCTTGTTGATAAAAATGGACTCAGTCATTTTCCGCCCCTGAGTCTTCTGTGAAAAGCTCATCAACGCTCACACCTAGATATTTGCAGAGCTCTTTTTTTTGCTTTTCGGTTGGAGTAATCCATCCATTGACTATTCTGGAGATTGTCGCTCTGTCGATGCCAAGGACTTTACTTAGTGCACATGCTGGTACTCCCTTTTTTAGAAGTGCTATTTGAAAAGTTTGTTTATT
>JBDRGF010000080.1:0-6227 GCA_043818055.1 Pseudomonadota bacterium
ACGAGCAGTCTTTTTTGCTTCTCGTTAAGAGAGGGCAGCAAAATTGACAGTTTTTCTTTTAATTTTCCATCCCATAGAATCATTCCCCTGATTATATCAGATTATCAAAGAACCTCAAGTTATTTTGTGACAGCTCCTTATTTAAAAAACCCTTGAGTTGCTTCTCTTTCCTCTCTGTTTCTCTCATCGATAAATCTGTGCCATTCATCTTTGCACTTTAGTATTTTCTTCGGAAGTTTTGAAAAAAGAGAGTTGTATTTTGAATCTTCAACGAATTGTGCATATATTTTAATGCGCACAGCCTCTCTTGACTCGAGCTTTTTCTTTGCTCTTGCTTTCAACACTTGTTGGTGAACGCTGAGTGCATATGCGATGGCTAGCCTTTGATCGATGGTGTTCAGTTTGCCAGCCTTTGCTTTTTGATAGAGTGTTTTAATCGCATCGATTGTTGCTTTGACCTTTCTCAAGTGCTCTTTGCGCTGTTTTTCGAGCAAGATCTCTTTATGACTCTTGGTTTGGAATATTCCATTTGGGATCTCCCTGCTGATCTCTTTTCTCAGTCTCTTATGTAAGCAATTACATGCTTTAGACTTTTTAAATGCTTGTCTTGGGTCATCTGCCTTGTATATATCTGCCTTACATCGTTCGGCATCGTGATATGCTTTTAGTGCAATCGGCTCGACATAATACCAGCTACCTATCGCCTTTTTTGAAAAGGGGAGTCTCCAGGATGTCATAGATTTTCTACCAAGGTGTATGAGGTTTTCGCTCGGTCTATAATGACCCATTCTAAGATATCTGTCGGTGGAGGCATATGCGGGAATTGTACTTCTGTAATTTGGTATGAATTGCTGTGTAGTTAGGTTAAAAATCAAACCACCAAACCTTCCAACAAGCTGTGCTTTTGCGCCAGCATAACCTACAGACCATTGCCATGGGTCTGAAAGGAACTGTGAGTAGGTATAGTTAAGTCCTCGAGCTAAGGCTTGGTTTTTGTCACCATCTAAAACAGTTTTTCCAAATATATATTGGTTGATGCCAAAGGCGCTTGGGATAATAACAGCTGCATTAACTAGAATTCCAGGGCCACCCAGCAATGGTTTATCGGGATTTCCTCTGAATATCTTATATGAGCGTCCAAGAGGTAAAAACCCTCCAAGAGGTTTGCGTGCAATTGGAACGGATGGAATTTCCTGATACCATACCTTCACCTTTACGTAAGTTCCATTTGCAAGCGTTATTATGTTAAAACCTTTTTCCGGAGCAGGTGGAGATTTGTAAGCTTCTTCATAACCGCTGAGATTTTTGAATTCTTCTCTGGCTAGTGCAAGACCTCTCTTACTTCCGTTTGGATCTGCATAAACCTCTCGTACAAGTTTGTATCCACTTTCTCTGTTTCCTTTGATTAGAATTCCTCTTGCTCTGAGCTTTGGCCTTAGAACTGCGATCTCATTGTCAGATAGTAGATTGAGTTTTTTAGTCGTTAATTCTTTTCTGAAAAATCTAACCCTCCACTCGCCGGCAAAGTTAGGTGTATATTTTGCGAGCCTTGCATTTTTATCTATAACCATTCCGTTCTTACTTAACTTTGCAAGCACTGTTTCGTTTTCTTTTGTGTGTGGATTTTTTACAAGGTCATCGATTTTATGCTCTTTACCATTCAGCTTTATTATACCTGATTTTTTGCTGCCGAATCCTTTTTGTCTTACTATGATGAGCTTACTTTTATCATCGAGTGTGATCTCCATCTTTTTGTCTTGGGCGAGAGGTGTGAGTCTAAATGAATTTGGCTGAAACTCACCAAGTCTCCCCTTATTATCAATTCCATAGTTTGACTCACTAATTTTCTGGTGGAGTGCACTATGCTCTTCTTTATTTTTAATATCTCTGATTCTTATCTTCCTACCATTAATTTGCACTACTCCTTTTCCAGGTCTGAAGGTGCTACCTTGTCTTAGCACTATCATCTGAGTACCATCTTTTAATGTAATTGTGGATTGGCTTTTAAATGGTGTGAGAGGTTTTGCATATTGGTTGATGAGGTATGGCTTGTTGCCAAGCCCTGTTACAGAGGGAACCCAGTTTATAGCTGAACTTACGAGTGGAATTTTGGCTTTAAGAACGCTTTGCACAGCTCCGTTGATTCTATTCCCAAGGGGAAATGTGCCTAGCATTCCTGTTCCACTCATGATCACCATGCAGAAAATTCTCATCGCTATTGATTCCCAGTTTACACCTATCAATCTCCATGGATGAGGCGCTTGCAGTGGGACTCCGGAAAAACTAAGTATGGCCCACTCTTGTATAATTTTCATGGTAAGTGCTATGAGAGATCCTTTTGGATCGAGGCTGAAAAGCTTACCCGCAAATTCATTTGTAAGAAGAGATCCTCCAAGACCGCCAAACAGGTTATCCAAAGCGCCGATATAGTGACCCTGTTCTCTTTCTTCCTTGGTGGGATAGAGGTCAATGCCTAGCATCCCTAAGCCTAGCGCAGTTCTCATGTATGAGCCTCGAACTGCCTTTGCAACAGCAGCTTCGCCCATAGATTTCATCGACATGGAAAGATTTAGGCCGTAATCACCAATTATCCATGGAATTGCGATTGCTAATGCGCCTGCAAAACCTATGGGTGAGTCTACTCCGAACTGGTTATTGAATTCTTTCAGGTCATCATCGTTGATTATAGTCTTGTTGAAATCCAGCATCTTATATTTTCTATCGAAGAGAAAAAAATCTGCTGCAGCTGTGTAGGCGCCTGCCTTCATCGTCCAGCGCAGCAAAGCATTTTTAGCTATTCGCTCTGTGAAACCTGTAAGGGTGGGAAAAGCGGTTTTTTCTGTTACACTCCAACCGAGTCTGAAAGCTCTGAATCCTACATATCCCCAGAATATGCTCGCGCCAACGTATCCTGGCCATCCAATTCTTCCTTTCTCGCCGATGATGCCATACTTATCTGCTCCGTAGAGAATAGAACCTGCAGCGAATATACCGAACTCGGCTTGTGCGAGCCCGGGAAGAGAAGCTGTGTAGTTTATTCCTCTGGGTCTTAGCTGTACAAAACCTTTAGTGCTTTCAGAAATTAAAGCGCGAATTGAGAATTGTTGAAATGCCGGTGCTCCCATTGGCGCTATAGATGTATTGTAAGTTATGTTTAATGCTGTATGAAGTGCTCTTTTTCCTGCTCCTTTGAGCAAGCTTGAGAGAAAAGGGCCGCTTACAATTCCCATCAGAGGTGCGCCAAGGTAGTTGAAACCGCTATAAGCGTAACTCAATTTTCGCTTTGTGTTTGCTTCATGTTCTGAATATGAGCTCAATCCTGTTCGCAGTGATTGAGAGTATTCAGTAGCTGCAAGAACTTTTGTTCTGTACATTCTGTGAGCAGTATCACCGATGATGGTGAGGCTAAGAGCTCCAACTGCTGCGCCAATCGGACCGCCTGTAATCAGCCCACCTATTGCCGCACCAAGCATTGTGCTGCCAAGTGGAATTCCAAATTCTGCCCATGCGCTTTGACTTATCAGATATGCTGCCTCTGTCCGACTTGCTGCTGCTTTTGCAAATTTTTTATTTGATACGTCTACATTAGGATTCAGAACATATCTTATGTTTTTACCTTCAACTTCTTTCGTGAAAACCCAGGGAGCTGTTTTGCGTAAGGCTTTGAGTTTGATATCAATGATTCTACTGTGCGCATATTTTTTTGTTACATATTTTGAAAGTATGATGAGGCCGCTCTGTGGCAGATCCAGATTACAAAAAGTTCCAAAAAACACGTTCCAGTTGATTCTGGCCAATCCTTCGTAGAAGTAATTGCCAGTTTTATTTTTTGTGTGATGTTTTACGAGCTTCTCAAGCTTCTTTGTTGTGATAACCAGGCTTCTGCGAAGTTTTCTTGCATCCTTTTTCCCAAAGAATTTTAAGTACAGGTAGATAAGTCCCTTGTATGAACCAGAAAACTTTGCAACCTTTGACATGTGACTTAGTAAAATTGAAGCTTCTAGATGACTTATTTTCTCTTTCTTGTCTGACATCAAGGATATATTGTGCGCAAGTTTTCTGTAGTTATCAACGATACGTCCAAGAGAATGTTTAACGTAGGAGGTGTCAGTTCTTTTCTCTCTTAGCGCTAAGATGCGTGCGTCGAACTTTGTCTCTTCAGCAATCAAATATGCTATCTGTGCATTTTTTCTGCTTATGCGATTTTTTCCGGAAAAGTTTTTAATTTGCGAAGTAATAAGTTCTGATTGAATTCTATTTATTTGTTCAGATAACCATCTTGCATTGCTCGGTCGGAAAGTGCTTGTAGCAATTTGTATTGCTCTTAATTTGAGTACATGTCTTTCAAAAGGTGAATTGGTCAGTTTTGATGCGGTAATATAAGTATAGCGGGCGTAGTCATATTCTTTAACTTTTAGAAGGCTACTCGCCCAATGTACTAATAATTTTGACTGGTGGGGAAGGGGGTTTTTAAATTTAGCCTTAGAGTTTATAAACTGATGGAACGGAGGCAATGATATATTTTTAGATATCATTTCGTAAGCAGTTCTGATCGCATCAATTCTTAATGCTTTGTAACGCTCAAGTGTCTTAACTAGAGTTTGAATTTTTAGTTTGGCTTTTTCGAGTCCGCCTTTAAAATTTGCAGGTGAAGATGGGATGATCTGTGGCAACAGAGGTCTCAGAAGTTGATTTGGGCCTTTGCCTAGTTTGTAAATTTTATCTCTAATCTTTTGTAGTTTTGCAAATTCGATTTGTGCCTTTGCTAGTTGATCTGTAACTTTTTCTGTTTGCTTTACGTAATGTGCAATTGAAGTGGATTTAAGTGCAAGATCGAACATCTTTTTGAGGGTGCTGATGTTTGGTGTTTTTGATGTATCTATTAACTCATCAATGACTTTTGCTTCGACGTTTTTAAACTTTGCTAGTGTTGAAGAATCTAAATTTTTTCTAAATGCATAAGTTAGTACGACATTTGGTTTTGATAATGTAAAACCCCAGTTAGGATCCTGACGACCAGGTTGTGTCGCAAATGGATCGAAGGGACTGGCTGTTCTAAATTTTGGAATGATGAAACTTTTATCATTTGCTTTGTAAATTTTTTGTTTCTTGAAAGGTAATTTTATAGAAAGTTGATTGAATTTTGTATTTTGATGTTTTGTTTTTAAGCTTGTTTTCTTTGGAATCTGAGTTCCCATGAGCTGCTCCTTTGTTGAGAATCTTAAGAAGTCTTATTTTCTTTCTCCATTACTATTATCGGCAAAATATGAAAAAACGTTGCTAACTATTATTAATTTTATTTTCCAAATTTCCCTCATAAAAACAATAACTTACCTGCCATTTTTAGAAAAAGAGCACATTCGTACCCAAATTTTGCTTATATGTCAATAAGATTTAGTTATTTCTTGTCGTGATAATTTTTAGTTCTTTCGTGAATAAATTGCATAAATATCATTTCTAGAAGTGAAAAGGGTGAAGTGGTGCAGACTTTTGAAAAGGCCTCCTCACCTCTTCTTCGTAACTCCGCTTGACTGAAGAGTGATTTGTTCAATAAAAAATATTTATGCAATTTATTCACGAAAGAACCTAATTTTTAGAAGTTTCAAGGAAGTATTCAAAAACCGCTGCATTTTAAAAGTGCAGGGAGGAGGAGAAGGTTATAAAAGTTAAGGCGTGTCAAATGACACGCCTTTCGCATTTACACTTTCATTGGCCGCTTTTCTTAGTGCTGTTTGAACCCTCCAAAAAGGAAATTACGGTGATATCCTGTCGGGCTCATTTTTATTGCGGCATTCATAGCGTTCATTGTATTTTTCTTTGTAACTTTAGGTTTGGTTTTTCCTTTCGCAGCCAAACCATTACCGTTGTCTAATTTCTTGTGAAATGATGATGCTGGTGAAGTATTCAAATTGACCTTCTTGATGAAGCAATTCCATTCCTCTTTTGAAAGTATCCTTTGCGGTAGTTTTGAAAAGAGCGGCTGGTATTTCGCTTCTGTCATCAACTTAACCCATGGCTTTAATAGTTTTAGCATAGCCCTATATTTTGCACCATGTTGCATTCTGTATGTGTGTACAACCTGAGTTAGGAGCTGTCACAAAATAACTTGAGGTTCTTGAGGCTAGAATTTTCTGGGCTTGATTGTATAATTCCATTCCCCGTGAAATTTGTTCTTGTTTATTCTTAAGTTTTTCATTTCATCGTCGGGAACTTTTTTTCCTTTTGCA
>JBDRGF010000081.1:0-21692 GCA_043818055.1 Pseudomonadota bacterium
CCCACAATCCGACACTTTAAAAGTATCAAATCGACCTTAGTACATATCTAAACGCTCATAAAGCTTAAATGGGACTGTTCCATTTTTCACGACAGAGGTGAAAATCAAAAAACATCAATTTACTCGCTGTTACTTACAAAATCAGCATTTGTCACAATTGATAAAAATTTCACTGTCGGATTGTGGCGACAATTTCGGACAATTTAATTTCCACAAGTGACAATGTAATAATATTAAATTGTTTCGAGTACTTGTGCCGATCATTTAGCCGGAAATTTAATTATCACGGTGCTAGGGCATACTTCAACACATCAAATTCGCTCTTGCGCTCATTCACTTACGAATGTTACTCTTTCAAACATGAAAGAAGCAATGCTTTATACTTTAGAAAAAGAGCAGAGGGTCAAATGTCATCTCTGTCGGCATGGGTGTATCGTATATGATGGAAAGCGCGGTATCTGCAATGTCAGGGAGAATCGCGCGGGGAAATTGTTTTCGATCCTCTATGGAAAACCGTGTACGATATCCGTCGATCCGATTGAAAAAAAACCGCTCTTTCATTTTTATCCGGGCTCTAAATCGCTCTCTCTCTGCACGCTCGGGTGCAACTTCAAATGCAGCTTCTGTCAGAACTGGAGGATTTCGCAATATGAGGATCAGGGTGATGATGATACGGTCTCCCCTGAAGAGGTTGTAGCACTTGCAAAAGAGCACGCTGTTAAAAGCATATCCTACACATACACAGAGCCTACAATTTTTTTCGAATACGCATACGACATCGCAAAGCTTGCAAAGGATGCCGACATCGCCAACAACTTCGTGACAAACGGATATATGACAAGAGAGGCGCTCGACACGATTAAACCATATCTCGACGCCACGAATATCGATCTAAAATCCTTTCGCAAGGACACATATCGCAAATACATGAAAGCAGGGCTCGATGGCGTACTCGATTCGATAAAATATATGAAGGAGCTTGGAATCTGGATCGAGGTAACAACACTGATCGTGCCCGGCATGAACGATGACGAGAGCGAACTCAAAGATATCGCCAATTTTCTTGTGAACACCGGACGCGATATACCGTGGCACATAAGCAGATTCACACCGCAATACAAAGAGACCGACCGGCCACCGACACCTGTGAAAAAACTCTACCGCGCTTATGAGATCGGAAAAGAGGCGGGAATAAATTATGTCTATGTCGGAAACCTCCCGACAGATGAAAAGGAGAACACATATTGCCACGGCTGCAACGCTCTTCTGATAGAGAGATCCGGTTTTTCCGTTGTAAAAAATTCACTCGAACCTAAAGGGATTTGCTCTAACTGTAAGACTAAGATTGCTGGGGTGTTTTGATTAGAGATTAGGAGATGACTCTGTTATTTTCTTTTCGAATTTCTTTTTCTTTCTCTCTGAGTTGCTTATCCACTTCTTTTTGGCGAGATGCGATCAGCCTTCTTTGCTCAATGATCTGCTGTTGCTGGAAGCGGCCATTATCGATCTGACTTCTGGCTTCAACTGCAAACTTCTGAGCCTGATGCGAGAGTTGATTACGGTTTGTTAAAAGCTTCTCTTCGCTCTGTCTTGCATTTATCTGATTTTGCTGAAATCGATTACCCTGATCTTGTACCGCAAGAGCTTGCTGATCTACAAGCTGTCGATCCGGTTTCTGAATATTTTGAATTTCGTTAAACTGCTCCGGCTGTATATTAGTTCCGAATCTAGACCCTGAAATAGCCTGTGCTAAGGCAATCTGAGCACGTTTCATGTAGATACCGACATTTTCGCGCATCTTTCTTAATTTATTCTTCGCATTCTCAATTCCAACTCTCCACCAATGACGTAGGTTTTTTTCAAAATAGTATTTTTTCTGTGCAAGCGACTCGCGTG
Organism: Pseudomonadota bacterium; assembly: GCA_043818055.1. GTDB lineage: Bacteria > UBA10199 > UBA10199 > 2-02-FULL-44-16 > JBDRGF01 > JBDRGF01. The sequence continues at coordinate 1,897 of JBDRGF010000081.1, forward strand.
CAATTTTTAAGCTTTCAGACTGTTTTTCCAGCTGAACCTTTTGCAGTCCAAGCTGCTTGCTATTACCTTCGATTTGATTTCTCAAAGAAGCAAGTTCCAGCTCTTTTTGCCTGTGAGCTGCAGGAATTGCTTGTTGTAAATTATATTTTGCGGAATTTAATTTCTGAGCGTTTTCTCTTCCGGTATGTTTTAACTGCTTCTTGGCAGCCTCTAACTGTTGTTTCTCCCTCCGAAGCACATATAGGCGCTGCTTCTTCTGCTCTTCCTTGGCGCGTTTTTCACGCTCCTTGGCCTCACGCCTTTGGTCTGCAACGCGTCTATCTAATTCGGCCCTTGTTAATGGGGGTGCCATAAATTACAATTCTCCTCACTATTATTATCGGCTATAGATACCCTGAAGTTGCGTTTTATTACAATATTTTTTTAAGCAATTTCAAATGGTTACAATACAAACCTAATTCGACACAATCGATGCAACATACCGTAAAATAAAGTGTTTTCACTTATAGTATACAGCTTATAGCTGAATTTCCAGCATCCTATCCAGTGCCAGTTTGGCATCTTTTGCTGTAAGATCGGGGACTTGGATCTCATTTACCTTGCCGATCTCATCCAGCGTCCATGTTAAATCATCCAAACCAACTCTAAACATATTAGCACATAATGATCTGGCCAGTGGAACGACCCGTTTTGAGGGATTATCTCTCGCCAGCCTTGAGACAAAGCTCACCTCAGTTCCAACTATGATCGTCTCACCCGATTTGGCCTCTTCGACATATTTTTTTATAAATGCGGTTGAGCCGGAGGCATCCGAGATATCTACGACATCTTCATTCGATTCCGGATGAACAATCACTTTGCAGCCCGGATATCGTTTTCTTGCATCCTTCACATGATCTGTCGTGAAAAATGTATGGACGTGACAAAAACCTTTCCAGAGGATGAGCTTCGCGCGCTTCAATTCCGCAGCACTCACTCCGCCATTTTCCTCTTGCGGATCCCAGAGGGCTATCTCATCCTTTGATATTCCCATCGACTTAGCGGTATTGCGCCCCAGATTTTCGTCGGGAAAGAAAAAGATTTTTGATTTTTTGCCAAGGCCCCATTCGAGAACTTTTTTCGCCGATGATGATGTGCAGGTCGCGCCACCATTTCTTCCGCAGAAAGATTTAAGCTCGGCTGAAGAATTTATATATGTGACAGGCGTCAGATCGTTTGCGATTCCCAATTTTTCAAGTTCAACCCACGCGGATTCTACCTGCTCGATATCCGCCAAATCCGCAAGAGGACATCCCGCAAGAGGATCAGGAAGAAAGACCTTTTGATCGGGCTTTGCCAACACGCTCGCAACCTCAGCCATAAAACGCACACCACAGAAAACGATATATTTCGCCTTCCCATTTTCACTGCCCACCTTCGCAAGCTGATAGCTGTCCCCCACAGCATCGGCGAATTCGACGATCTCGTCCCTCTGATAGTAGTGGCTCAAAATGAAAAGCTCTTCGCCAAGTTTTTTCTTCACCTTGGCAATTCGTTTCTTCAAATCTTCCGGTGACATGTTTAAATATTTATCTGGTATCATAAAAACTCCAAAACTCTTTTACCCCCTCCAACTCCCCCCAGTTATTCAACGGGGCATGCCTTATCAAGGGGGAGCGTATCCACGGAGCGTCACTTTATCAGCTCGACAAACTCGCTCTCCGAAATTATCTCCACCTTTCCACCCTTCTCTTTCAGCCTTTTTGCCTTGTCGAGTTTGGAGCCCACACTTCCTTCGTCTCCTACCACTAGATAATCGACATCCTTCGTAACGGTTGAAGCCGACCTTCCGCCATGTTCCTCAACCCTTCTGATGGCATCCGATCTTGTCATAGCAGAGAGGCTTCCCGTGAAGAGGAATGTTTTGCCGAAAAACTTTCCCTCCCTTTGAACACCCTCCCCCTCAATCAACTTCACTTGTTTCAAAAGTTTGTCGATCAATGCTGATTTTTTCTTCAAACCATTGACGATATCGGCAGCTATCACCTCTCCGAATCCGTGGATCGTTGAGAGTTCTTCAACTGTGAGGGAGCGAATTCGCTTCAATGTTTTGAACTGCAACAATATCTGTGATGCGCTCTTCCCGAGTTCACGGATGCCAAGCGAGCGCAAAAAGACATCGAGGGCTAATTCTCGTCTGGCCTCTATATTTGAAAGAAGTTTACTGGAGAGAGTCTCACCCATTCTCTCAAGCCGCATTAGTTCATCCTCCGTGAGAGAGTAAAATTCATCTGCGTCCGTCACAAGGCCCGTCGTGTAGAGTTGTTCCACCAGCTTGTCGCCAAAGCCATCACACTCTATCGTCTGGATGAAGTGTAACAGCTCACCCACCTTGCTCTTCACGCAATTATTCGAATTTTTGCAGTAGAGAAAATCATCCCGCTCTTCGACATCTCCACCGCAGGATGGACAACGCTTAGGAATCACAACCTTGCCGCTTCCTGTCTCCACAACCTCTTCGAGATGCGGGATGACGCCCCCACGGCGCATCATCACCACCTTCGAGTTTGGCGTCGCGCCTATTTTTTTGAGCCAGCCGATGTTGTGAAGAGAGGATCGTTTTACTATAGCCCCAGAAAGTTCTATCGGATCGACTATGCCAATAGGTGTGATGAGGCCGCTTCTTGAGACACTCCATTCAATCTCCCTCAAAGTCGTCACACCCGACTCGCCCTGAAATTTATACGCTATCGCATAGCGCGGGTGATGAGCGGTATTGCCAAGCCGCTTTTGCTCGGAGATAAGATCGGCCTTGAAAACAATACCATCAGTCTCGAAATCGTAATCGGAACGTTCTTTAAAAAAAGTATCACAGACTTCTTCTATTTTTCCGCGATCAACAACTTGTTTGTTTTCTATAATAATGATTTTTTCTTTTTTAAGTTTTTCTAACAAATCATGAGTATATTCTGAATTGAGTCCCAACACATCATAAGCTAAGAATCTGAGCTCATATGCCGCGGTTTTTTTGGGATCCTTCTGTTTCACTGCACCTGCTGCAAGGTTTCTTGGGTTTGAAAATTTATCCTTAAACTTTTTAAAAACAGATAAGGGCATGTAGATCTCACCTCTAATCTCAACATCCTTAAAAGCTATTTTCTGAGGTATATCCCTTATCTCTTTGACGTTCTGAGTGATTTCTTCACCTACAACTCCGTTGCCGCGTGTCGAGGCTTGAGCAAGCCTTCCATTTTTATCGTATTTTAAAGAGACGGCCAGACCATCCACCTTGGGACTAGCTATTACGGCACCCTGAAACTTCGATCTCCATTCGCGAAGGGTCTTGTCATCATAGCATTTGTCCAAGGATAACATCGGAACATCGTGTCTGATCTTCTTTCCCCTCTTTGTTAAGTCGCTCCCAATTTCATCAAGCACTTTCGAATCAGGCTTGAGCTTTTTTAGCTCCTCAACTAGGCGATCGAAATCAAAATCGGATATTTCCGGTTTGTGTTTTTCGAAATATAGTTTATTGTGATGCGAAATCACCTTTTCAAGTTCGGCGATGCGCATTTGATTCTCAGTCATGATCGTCCCTCAACATTTTTGCTTTTCATTCAGACTTTCAACTGATATTTAGACCGATAGAAATTAAAAAGCAAGATATGAGAAGTCAACCTATCTTACCAGGAGAAACGATGAGTTTTTCAAAATTCACACTAAAGAATGGCATGCAGGTAGTCCTCGAAGAGGATCATTCCTCCCCCGTAGTCTCTTTAAATGTTGTTATAAGAGCCGGCAGCGCGATGGAAGAGACTCGTGAGTGGGGAATCGCGCATGTGATTGAACATATGTTGTTTAAGGGGACTCCCACCAGGGGGGTTGGCACCATAGCCCGCGAAGTTGAGGCGGCTGGCGGCGAGATCAACGCATATACATCGATCGATCACACGCTCTATTACATCAACATGGCATCCCAGTTTGCAAAGAAAGGCCTCAGTATCCTCTCCGACACAGTTAAAAATCCCCTCTTCGATCAGGGGGAGCTAGACAGAGAAAAAGAGGTGATAATAGAGGAGATCAGGAGATCTAAAGACCTTCCCTCCTCTCGTGTGAGCGAGAATCTCTTCAAGCTCGCCTTCGGCACGCATCCCTTTGGACATCCGGTTATCGGAACTGAAAGACATGTAAGATCTTTCAAAAGAAAGGATCTCATTTCATTTTTCAAAAAGTGGTACACGCCGCAATTTATGAGCATAGTTATAGTTGGGGATTTTAACACGAAGCAGATGTTGCAGCTTCTGGAACGAGAATTCAGAACTCTTACAAAAAAAGCTGCTTCCCCCGAGCCCCACATAATGGTGCCGCCGCACAGAAAGATCAAAATTCATACTGAATCGTCGAATATACAGAACACGCACATGACGCTCGGCTATCACATTCCCGAAATTCGCCATGAGGATGTTCCTGCCCTCGATATCCTCTCCTTCATTCTTGGGGGTAGCGATTCATCCCGCCTCGAACAGGAGATAAAGGAGAAGAGGCAACTGGTGCATCAGATCTCATCTGGGACATACACGCCAAGATTCTGCGGACAGTTTATGGTGAGCGCGGTGCTCAGGGATGCCGAAACGCAGAAGGTGATTCAGGCGATAGGTGATGAGATATCAAGAATTTCAACTCAAGGGATATCACAATCTGAGCTCTCTCGTGCAAAGCTGAATTTACAAGCAAGTCAGATATACGACAAGGAGACCGTCGGCGGCCAAGCCTCTAAACTAGCTTATTTCCTGGCGACAACAGGAAGTGCGGACTTTGAGCGAGACTTTTTTCAAAGACTACATTCGGTGACGGATGGGGATGTGAGAAGTGTTTGCCAAAAATATCTACAGCCGAAAAATTCCGCCATATCGATACTGACTCCGAATGGTTCTCGCTGGAATAAGGCGAAGGCCACACTCAACAGAACTCTTGCCAGATCGTACACACCCCCTAAAAGTTCTTCTGTACAAAGTGCAGATACAAAACCCGAAGTGATCAGACTCAAAAACGGCATGACCCTCGTCTGCAAGGAGATACACAAACTGCCAATCGTATCTCTTGGAGTATTTGGCAAAGGGGGTTTGAGATTTGAAAACGCTCACAACAACGGTATCAGCATGCTGACAGCAAGGGCACTTACAAAAGGGACTAAGAATTTAAGCGCGATGGATATCGCACAGAAGTCAGAGATGATCGCGGGAAGCATAGATGGAATAGCGGGCAGAAACTCGATCGGCATCAAATGTGAATTCCTCTCATCCTTTTTGAATGATGGATTCGACCTTTTCGCGGATATAGTTGCAAACCCATCCTTTGCCGAAGATGAGGTGGAAAAAGAGAAGGCTATGCTTTTGCAGGAAATTAAAGATCATAACGATATGCTCCACTCAAAGGCGTTCGACGCCGCCCTTAAAAATCTCTTTCCGGATCACCCTTACGGGCTGCCTGTAATAGGAAAAAAGAAGAGCGTCACATCATTAACGCCTGCCTCCCTGAAAAAGTTCTTCTTCAATTCGATCAGAAAGAGGGATTTGGTCATCGTAGCGGTCGGCGACATAACTTCACACAGCATTGAAGATCTTATCGAGGAAAAATTAAAAGGGATCCCATCGGGTCATATCGTGACTCCGAAAATTCCGGTCGAGCCTCCCCTCACAGGGATAAAGCTTGTCGAAGAGGAGGTCGATGAGAAAGAACAAGCGCATATGGTAATCGCCTTTCCGGGCACGACGATGTTCAGCGCTGACCGTTTCCCTCTGACAGTATTGAACAGCGTGCTGACCGGTCAGGGTGGAAAACTCTTTCAAACTTTAAGGGATAAAATGGGGCTCGCCTACTCGATATTTTCAACGACAATCGAGGGAGTCGATGCCGGCCTTTTTGCGATCTACATCGGGACAGAACCTGCAAAACTTGAGAAGGCAAAGTCAGGAATCCTCAATGAATTGAAACTCCTTCTTAAAAACGGTGTCACTAAAACAGAGGTCGCCAGAGCCAAACAATATATCGCGGGCACATATTCGCTCGACCTGCAAAAACAGAGCGGCCTCGCCACGAGATACGCGATGAGTCAGCTCTATGAACTTGGAGTGGAAAACGTAAAAGATTATCCCAAAAAGATCATGGCAGTAAAATCAGCCGACATCAACGCAGTGATCGAAAAATACATCAACCTCGATTCGTATGTCATGTCGATTGTAAAACCCGGCAACTAAAGTTGGCACCAAACTTGCTTACCTTTTCCCAACACCGGGTGTAGGGGGTACACCCGGTGTTGATTTTGGCTGGTCATTCCAGCCGTTCAACGGGCATTCACCACACTTGGGATTTTTTGGTCGGCAGAAGTTCTTGCCGACTTCTACAAGCTGGGCATGATATTCGTTGAAGAGGGTGACATCCTCTGAAAGATTGTCCATGAAATATTCCTGAAGCTCGTAATAATCCGCAGCCTCATCGCACATGTTGTGGCGCAAAAGGATTCGCTTTGTATACGCATCAATAACAAATGTCGGTTTTTCCAGCGCATAGAGCAGGATGGAATCGACTGTCTCTGGCCCAATCCCGGAGACAGAGAGAAGTTCCTCTCTCAACGATGAGAGAGATCTCTGTTTCATAGCTTCAACATCGCCATCATACTCGCCAATATAATAGTTTAGAAAATTTTTGAGTCTCTTCGTCTTAACATTAAAAAAGCCGGCCGGTTTGATCAGTTCAGCGAGTCGATCCAATGGCAAGTCCAACATCATTTTAGGATACAAAACCGCAGCGCTCTTCAGATTATCGATCGCCTTTTCGACATTCTTCCAGCTCGTATTCTGCGTGAGGATCGCCCCTACCATCACTTCAAACGGAGAATCGCCGGGCCACCAGTGTCTCGGGCCGAAACGCTGTAGCATCAGATCAAAGGCCTGTTTGAGAATGGGATTCATCGTAAAAACCTCACCCCCATCCGCCCTGCGCCATGTCATGCGACATGGCAAGGGCACCTTCCCCCATTCAGGTGGAAGGGCAAGATTGTTGAGTATTTCACTACATGCCACATGCGCTTTTCTGAAATTGTGCAATATAAGATTATAATTTGATTAACTCTGAGGAGCTGCGGCTTCAGTCTCGGCACCCTTCTTCGAAGCCATCCAGGCGCCGTAATGCTGCTCGCACAATCCGAAGCGATGAATCTTCTTACAGCATTTTTCTTCGGAGCAGGTTTTATAACGAGGCTTCGCTTCGATTTCGCCTCTTCGCCACTTGCGAAAATGGACATTGCAATATCCCTTCGCCCTGTAAGCTCTTTTACATCCCTCTATCTTGCAAGTTTTAGCTGTTTCAGTCATTTTTTCCTCCAGTGTTGATTATGAAAATCCTAGTGCTTCGTCAATTTAATTTCCACCAGTGGAAATATGATAATATTAAATTGTTACGAGCACTTGTGCCCTTCCTTAGTGTTGAAAATTTAATTGATGAGGTACTAGAAACCTGTATAACCCTCTTTCTCTTTGTTCTTATTAGTAACCGGGGTCTCTTTTTGAGGCTCGGATGGTTCTTTCAACTTTTTCAACTCATCCCTCACCAATTTGTCCAGCTCTTGCCTCTCCTTGTCATTGACATCATCCGAGATCTCTTCGCCGACTGCTTTAATTGCTTCACCGACCATCTGTCTGATATCTTTTATACCCTCTTTAGTGTCGGACTTTGATAAAAATTCTTTCGCATGCTCCGTGACGGTCTTGTCACCGATCTTATAGCCTGTTATCGCCAGAACGATGAAAGCCACAATCAGCCCAAAAAAAATAAGTTTAAAAAGCCTCCACATGCCTTACTCCCCTCCTAAAAATCGACTGAAATTAACCAAATAGACCCACGATTGCAACTCTTTTTAAAGCAGCTTTCAGCCATCAGCCGTCAGCTAAAGCAACATTTTACAATTAGACGTTGAAGAATCTGTCGAAAGAGGTTATAAAAGGCTCTCAAATTATGAGGGATAAGCCGCAAATACTGATAGTCGATGACAATAAAGTCAATGTTGAGCTTTTAAAGAGCCAGCTTAAGCCGTTTAGCTACAATCTCGATTGTGCCTACGATGGCGAAGAGGCGCTTTCTAAGATCAACGAATCTCATCCCGATCTCGTCTTGCTCGATCTCATGATGCCCAAGATCAGCGGCTTCGAAATCTGCCGCTCGGTAAAGCAGAACAAAAAGACCCAATTTATTCCGATTATCGTCATCACCGCTTTGCAGGAGCTCGATGACAAGATCAAGGCCATCGAACTGGGCGCGGACGATTTTCTCGTGAAACCTATCAACAGGCTTGAACTGACGACGAGGATCAAATCGCTATTGCACCTAAAATCACTCCACGACGACCTCGACACGAGCGAGAGCATACTCTTTTCGCTGGTTCAGGCGCTCGAAGCGAAGGACTTCTATACAAAGGGTCATTCTGAGAGGGTCGCCCACCTCGCAACCGAGATCGGAAGGATAGCAAATCTAGGGGACAAGGAGCTCGATTATCTCCATAAAGGCGGTCTGCTGCACGACATTGGGAAGATCGGGATCAAGGAGTCGATCCTTCTGAAGCCGGGAAAGCTGACCCCAGAGGAGATGGCACATATCAAATCGCATCCGTCGAGGGGATATGAGATCTGTTCTCCTCTGAAAACTCTCGGTCCATGCCTTTCGATCATCCGCTCGCATCATGAGAGGATCGACGGCGAGGGTTATCCAGATGGGCTTAAAGGAAAAGATATTCCAATACTCGCCAAGATCACCGCTGTCGCAGACTCATTCGACGCGATGACGACCGACAGGCCGTACAGAAGAGGGATGACAGAGGAAGCCGCACTGAAAATTTTCAGGAATGAGATCGATTCAGGACAATGGGATGCAGAGATCGTGAAGCTGTTGATCAAAGTGTTGGAGAGATCGAAAAGTTCCAAATAATGTTATTCCATCTATAATCGCAGGTCCTAGAAATGGTGCCAGAGGGCGAAAAAGATTCCCTGCCCTCTCTGAGTTCTCTTCGTGGCGAAATCTATGGCCGATCCCACCTGCAAAGAGATGTTGTGTGTGAATGAGAAGGCAGCTGCGGGACCCATGTAGGCTCTGACTGTTGTTCCCAGAGAGTTTCCCTGTCTGTCTTCGGCTCCACCCACCCTTCCGAGCAAGAGGCCAAAGTCAACCCCCAATGATACGCTGTCGTTTATCGCGTATCCAACCGAGCCATTTGCTATATTCATTGAAAGCCCGTTTAAGATGTGACTCTTCTCATCGCGAAAATTCCACTGAACTGCCATAGGCATGATTGAAACGATGAAATTTCTGTGGCGAATATAACACTCCTGAAACCAGCCTATGGAATAGTTTCTTCCGCCAAGGGCAACGCCGTTATCGATAGTGGCCGTAGGAAATGAAGAGCTGACAGCGTTATCAAACCAGACCTCCGTCGTATCATTATCGACCAGATGCCAGAAGCTCTCCACATTGAAAGCGAGAGAGCCTATACCAAAGACCGATGATGATCCGCCGGCGTTGTTATTTTGCCTTCGATATCCAAATGGCAAATGCGCTACGAACTGAATCTGATCTTTAGAGGGATCGCCGGAAAAACCTGTGATGAAGAGCTGAGGCTCCAGCGCCATCTCGAAATCGTGAGCCGAGATCCCCTGCTGATTGAAATAGCTTAAGAAATATTTTAAGGCGAAGCCGGGTTTTGCAGGTGCAGATGCGTTTCCGAGATATTCGGGATTGAAACCAACCTGCGCGTCAGCATTTTCAATGCTTACAAAAAAAATGCTGCAAAAAATCATGACCGCTAGCAATATTTTCATATTTGATATATAATACTCTACTGAAAATCGCACAAGCGATAAAATCGATAGGAGAAAAATATGATTGAGATCATAGCCATCGCGCTCGTGTTCGTCATTGTCGCAGGCTTTATCAACGGATCCTTCGCTACCCCGATGAAATACATGCTCAGATGGGAAGAAGAAAACATCTGGCTCATATTCTCCTTCTGGGGTTTTCTCATACTCCCGTGGATAACAATTTTTATAATGGTCCCCGACGCTTTCAATATTATCGAAAAAATTCCATCCAATCTTTTGTACGCGATGATACTCGGCGGAATTGGATTTGGCCTGGGGCAGATCGCGTTTGCGACATCCTTCAGATATATCGGGATCGGACTCGCCTTTGTCATCAACATCTCGATCGGGACATCGGGATCGGCTCTCATTCCAATCCTCTGGCACAAGGGAATAATGGGGACGACGTACAGCTACGTTCAGATACTGGGCATATTGATATTCATTCTCGCTGTCTGCTTCAGCACAGCGGCAGGATCGGATCGCGATAAGCACAAAAAATTGGAGGAGGAGACCTCTTCGGATGAGAAGACAAAAACGATCAAGCCGGGGATGTTGATACTCGGAATAATGCTCGCTCTGCTCGCGGGAGCCGGCTCGGTCTGTCAGGGAGTATCATATATATGGAGCAACCCGGGAGTTTCTAAAATAGCTATGGATGGAGGCCAAACCACAAAGCTGGCGGCGAGCATCATCTCATGGGTGATCATCTTTTCGGCGGCGTGGGTCCCATACTTTTTGTATTTTTTAATTCTCAATCTAAAAAATCGCACGCTCTCAAAATTAGGAACGGGGAAAACAGGCGCATACTGGATATACACACTTCTGATGGGAGTCGGCTTTTGGGGATCGCTCATCTTCTTCAGCAGGGCGAGCAACGAGATAGGTGGAGATCTCGCACCGACAATCGCCTGGCCGCTTTTTATGGTCTTCATCATCCTCACATCAAACTTCTGGAGCTTTAAATCGGGAGAGTGGAAGAATGCCAGAACTCAGGCGAAGAAAAAAATGGCGACGAGCCTTGTGCTGTTTATTTTTGCGATCCTCGTCTTCTCGTACAGCAGCGGACTGCAGCCAAAAAGCCCGGCAACACCGGACGATCGATATCACAACGTGCACTTTTTATATATTCAACACGACAACTATCCTACATATGAAATTACAAAAGAGGTACAGATAGAGATCAAAGAGAAGGCAACAGAATAGGCTATCACACAGACGAAGCAACTGCTGCGATCGTCGCAGCCCCTATTCCGGAGCCATCGTGTGCCTGAACCAGCTTGATCCTTTTGGCCTTATTCCCATGCAGTTCAACAAACGACGAGAGAATCCTCTCTCTGAACTTTGGATATTTCTCGAAGAGCGTGCCGTCGATGGCTATGGTATGCGATTTTGAAATCTTCGGATCCATCCACATGACAACAGCCGATATAGCAGCAGCACAAATCCCCGCTGCACGCGTCGATACCAGCCTGCACACCCTCTTCAGACATTTTCTTTCAAACAGGGTGCTGTTGATAATTCCAATCCCCTCAAGATAGCTAACAATTCCGGATAATCCGCTTGAGCTGTCAGCCTCGATCAGGGACATATGCCTTGTCGAAAAATCACCTTCGGAAAAAATAGCGTTTTCCTTTGCAAATAAGAGCTTCGAGGCGATCATATCTGTCAGGACCAGACGGGTCAGCTCACCCAGATACATCCCTGCGATCATCTTCTCCATCAGCTGCTTCTTTGGATTGTTCGTCGCTTGATCTAGCTTTTTGTCGAATGAGTTCATCGTGAGCTTGTTAAAATTTCCCCACTCGATATTGATTATCATTCCTTTGCCGGCCTTGCGCCGTTCGGATTCAGACAACTTGGCGATTTTATCAACCCTCTCGGTGTAACAGGCGTTGGTGCCGGTCCCAAAGATGACTCCGATGTCACAATTTGGATCCTTGTACGATCTCGTCGCCAGCGTTCCGACCGTGTCATTTATCAGTGCAACTATTTCGATATTATTTAAGCCATACCTCTTGAGCGACTTTGAGAGTAGCTTGACGACATCCTCCCCGACAACTCCGCTAGCTGAAAAACCCTTAGTCCAGTTGATCAGGATGCCGGACGAGATGCTTCTCTGTTTTAAAGGAAACGAAAAAGTAAATCCAAGCCCCCTCTTCTCCGAAAAACCTATTCCATTTTTTAATACAAACTTTTGCACAGCTTTCGCAATGAAATTAAAAAACTGTGTGGACGTGCCGTGCATGACAGCCTTTGGAATTACAAATTTTCCGACATGCTCCTCCTTAATTCCTCCCCTTCCATCGAATTTGACCTCGAGTATCCTGAAATTCGTCCCGCCGAGATCGAGCGCCAGAAATTTTCCCTTTTCATCTCCCTTCGGCCTGTTGACAAAGGATGGCAGCATCTTGAGCGAACTCTTCCCGCCCGACAACCCTTTCTTCATCTCATCATGAAAGGCAGCAATAATCGAATTCATCCCCTTTTTTGTTAGTTCGAAAGAAGCTCCGATCTCTTGAAAATAGATTTCTATCTCTTTATTGTTCACAATACCCCCGTAGTGCCTCATTATTCGATATATGCATTTGACTTATGTAGGGGCGGCCCCCCGTGGCCGCCCGAATTAGAGCAACCAGAGTCTCAAAGAAAGGTTACCAACCTACTAAAAAAATTTTGCTACAACAGACGATATCCACTCTTTAATTTGTGGTCCACATATTCTAATAGGAATTATCATCAACAAAATTATTATGATAGTTAATCCAATCATCCAGAAATAACGCTTTTCTTGGACCCTTCGATCAATTTCTTTTTCAGCAGCGTCCTTAACCTCCCCTCCCTCCTTTTCTAAGAGTCTTTCCAGCTCTTCCTTTTTTACCCCCTTCATATTATTGCTATTCAGTAAAAACCTTCTCCTACTTTCATCTAACGCGCTTAAGCGCCTATATTTACTATCATCTGGAAGAGATGGATCATTGGAAATTTCCGTTTGTAATTCCTCGAACTCCTTGAGATTTTTGCATTTCTTTATTTGAACCCAATATTGACTACGATTATTATCATTATCATTATCCATATTTACTCCATTAGAGTTTAACGATAATTACAACTATATAGATATTTTGAAATTTTACAATGCTTAAGCCACATGCCTTAATATGATTTACCAAAGACAATGAAATGATTTTTTCATTTTTTTGTCATTCCCGCGAAGTAGGAAATCCAGCATAAATTCAACCCAATCTGGATCCCGCATCGGGGTGCGGGATGACATTGTAAATCGACAAAGTTGCCTTAAAATGAGTTATTTAGTCTTTCAGAGGGATACAATTTTTGCTGCCTTGCCCAAGCATTTCTAAAGTTGTATAAATACAGATATGTCATACTTTAATCATGAAAACTTGAATATCTATTACGAAGAGATTGGGAGTGGAGAGCCTCTACTTCTCATCAACGGCCTCGGCGGTGATACACGCGGCTGGGCTCCTTTGATTGAACATCTGAAAAACAAATTTCACGTGATCAGCTACGATATGCGCTGTGCAGGGCAAAGCGATAAGCCGAAGGAGCAGATCACCATTCATCAACTCGCCGAAGAGGCGCTCGCTCTGATTCAACACTTGGGATTAAAGAGGGTTCATGTGCTGGCTCACTCTATGGGTGGGATGATTGCAATGGATCTTGCTCTGAATCATCCCGATCTCATCGACAAACTTTTTTTGATCTCCACTGCGCCATCTCTAAATCGGCCATATGCTGTATCCGAAAAAATTTTAACGCTCTTTCATCGTATCGATGTCTCGCCTGAACTTCTGGCCGAGGTTTATGAGACTGTTTTTGGAACAAACTTTAAAAAGAAAATCTCTATTGATGATTACATAAAGGCGCGCATGAAAGACACAAACCCACAGCCGACTCAAGCGTATTTAAACCAGCTCAGGGCTACAGAGTTGTTTGACATCTATGATTCAGTCGCGAAAATTTTTCAGCCTGCCTGCATCGTTGTTGGCGATCAGGATAAAATTATTCCGCCTCAAAACTCAAAATGGCTGAGCGAAAAAATCCCCAACTCAAAGCTCTTAGTCCTGAAAGGTATTGGCCACATGCTTCCAATTGAGGCCACAGATGAACTTTCCAAAATCGTGGAGGAGATATGTCTATAAGAAGAATACAACATCCATTATTGATTGGACATCCGAATCCAACTGTATTTCCTGTCGAGACATCTCTCGGAGATGGAATAACTCCGATGGACCTGAGCGGGGATCACTATGATCTCAACAATGTCGCCTATGTCATCGAAGGACCGATTGCAGCGAACATACCGATAAGGCCTGAAACGCACAAAATCAGATCAATACCGATTCCTCTCTCATCCAAGCAATCACTGATTCTGCGTGAACATGAGCCCTACCTAAAACGTTACGATCTCTTCTCCAATTTGAATTACAGCCCTGTTGAAGGATCATTCTACTTTGGCGCACCTCTTCATGAAAATGACGAAGGCCTGACAAGCGTTAGAGTCAGCAGAAGTGCAATTGGCAGTGATGATCACAGCGTGGTCTTCGACACAGAGATAGGTATAAGAGATATCATTGAATGCTACAGCCTAAATCAAATACCATGTGGCGAAAGATTTCCCAGTATCTATTCGGCTGATGGTCAGCGCAGGGCTCATTACATCCACACCCCCTTACTACGACTTTTTGATCCAGCGACAGCCCCATCGATAGGACTCTTCCTGCTCTTAGAAGGCACAATTAAAAAGCCTCAACCGACAAACGAACGGATGGTCAGTTCAAAGTTACATCTGGCGCCAGACTGGAAGATGTTCAAAAAGGAAGATGGTTATACGGCAATCATCAGCGCATTGCGCTATCACCCCTATCTTCTCCCTGATTATTTTGATCCGGTTAGAACCAATCTTGCCGTCCTCTCGAAAGGAAAGGAATTGGATCTGGCTGGATCAGTCAATCGCTTTGGTTTTTCGCAGTTGTGCGAACTCGATGCTACATTGATACTTAGCTGTAATAAAGAGGGGGCGTTGACGCTATATTCAAAACATCCCCCTGATGGAGGTAGAAGAATTATAGTGCGGTCAAAGAGCTGGACAATCGATTTCCAGAAGGAGCACAACTGCTGTCCTATCGATGAAAGCTCAACAATCACATTTGCTTTTTTGGGGAAAAATTCTACCCCATTCGTCGGACAAATTACAATAGAGCTGCTCTTTCCCAGAATGCAACAACAGACATCGGAAGATGATAAGATGAAGCAGCATCCCTGGGTAATCGAGACAGAGGATGTTCTGTTTGGAAAGAAAAACCGCGCATTGTTACTACAGCTCGCCTCTTCCCAACACCTTTATGGCTATGATAAAAATGTGCCACCGGCTTTGATTTTTTGATGATTAAGCCCCATGATCATGAAGCTCAGATTACTATGTTATTAGAGGGAAAGGAAAATGCCAGGCGACCCATGATTGATCTTAATCCCGCATCGCTAGCCTTAAGAAGTCGTATGCATCTTAGACCAAAGTCATCAACTTTAGCATCATCTTGTGTCGTAGGAATCCCCCTACTATTGCCATCAAGCGTAACAGATTCCCCTTCAGCTCGAATCCAACCCGCACCTAAAACTTCTATTCGTTTTTCAATAATTCCCTCACACAAAAGATTCATATGCTCAACAACTATTAACGGTAATGACCATCGATAGGAAATATGAATGCGTGTACTTTGATCAGACAAAATGCGTAAAACTGCAAATTTCTCCAATTGCCGTTCACCATCCACAACCGACCATCTCAGTTGATCAAGATTTTCAAGTGGCCCAACACCCTCTTTCCCCTCATATTGGTAGACATCGACCCCATTATTCACAATATCAGCACTCACAAGATCGGCAAGAGAGGCAACTAACACTGAATCCGATTCTTCCTGTCTGACTTCAGACGCATTATTAAGATTCACAGCAACATCTCGCAACTCAGGCGTTAACTCTATATCAACAGATCTTGTCAACAGGTGACCAAGTAAACGACAGTCAGAAGCCCTATCTCCACCGACATGCCCCCCTATAATTCCTAAATCAGTTTCAGCTCTTTGGGAAAAACTATCAAGAGTTCTAAAGAGGCCATCCCCCTCTTGCAAAAAAGTGTGGAGCGCCCGGGGTGTAGATACAGAGGGTTCGACACCTATTGTCTGCATGACCCTCATGATGTTAGATGTGTCTGTCTGTGCCAATCGACTAATAGCTTGTTTCATATCTCATTGATCTCCTTCCCTGTTGTTACTATCGGCAGATCCTCAAAAAAGTTGCCTGGCAAAAAGGCTTCCGGATCCCCAATGATGATTCGAAAATTCCTATTCGGCTGCATCAAATTTAGTTACTAATTTTTCCAGAAGTTTGACCAGCCTTCGTAGAAAAACAGTATCTACATAACGATGTTTCACTGCAAGACCGAGCGGCATTTTGCCCTTCCCATATCCATTTACAGGTTTAACATGCCAATGATTTGTTCCGCGTTCGACTGAAAGCCCTATTTTGTTCAACTGGGATGTTATTGTTTCGATAGTCATGTCCAGAAGCGCTGCCCCCCTCTCATCTGTTAATTCATCTATAATTCCCCTGACAGCATCTCTGTGTTTTTCATTCATAATATAAAACTCAAATCTTAACAGTCCAAAATCTGAACTCACAGCATCGGGTGAAAAAATATCAGCTTCAGATGGGGCACTTTCTTTTTTTCGACGTTTTTTAATATCTACAGGTAGCTGTGAACTTTCGCTGTCCCTTTGTGGATTTTCTCCAGTTTTTTTTCTTAACCGGTTTTGCGCTGCATTCACCAATACAGGATTATAGCCAAGTTCATCAGCCCATCCATACAACCTCAATGCCCCCGCTACATCCCCCTTCTCCTCAAATATTCTCCCAAGAGAAAAGGCACTATGCTCAGCACCATCCCCACCAAAAGAAAAGCTTAGCATATAGTATAATCCTGCAAGCTCTTTATTTCCATTATCCTGATGGGAATCCGCAACAAGCCCTGCAAGATTTGAATTATGAGGATCCAACTTCAGGGCTCTTTCATATCGTTCCACAGCAATATCGAATCGCTTCTGACGATAGTTGATATCTCCGAGCCCCTTCCAGTAATCGGGTTCATCTCCATAATTGTTCAGCAGCTCTCCGAACAACGCCTGAGACTCCGTGAATTTACCCAGCTCTAAAAGTGAGCGCGCCTTCCACAACTGCAAATCGGCACAAACATCTGCAGCCCTTTCCGTAATATCAACTATTTTGGAAAATCGTCCCGCCTCAAAGAGATGGTAGATAAGGTGATGCAGAAGATTATGATCCCTTTCGACCAATCTGAGAACATCCCCGGATATTTTTCCTTCGGTCTCAAATATTTCACGCGCAGCTAATATAGAGAGCTCTCCCCGATAATCATCCCTTCCCGGTTCAAGTTCGTCGGCCTTGCTCATTGCAGAGATAGCTTCCATGAACCTGCCTTTTTCTTTGAGATAGTTCGAATAATTTGCAAATACAAGATGGTGAGATTTAGGATTGAGGCTATCGATCAGTTCCATGCCCCGAACCATACATCTTTTCTGTTCCAGACAATCGCCTTCTTCAATAGCAATTCCCAAAAGCTCACCTATAGTCAGTACCCCTTCGATCTCAGGTGAAACTCCCATTTTTATACTCGTATCAAATTTACGTCTTGCCCCCCTCCTGTCATTTTGACTCAGCAATATTCTTCCATGAAGCAGATAAGAATAAGCGAGAGCACGAATATCCGGCGCATATGCTAAATATTCTGAATTGGAAGCAATAGCGGCTATATCTTTTGAATTTTCCACCCATTTAAGCATCCTTAGAACGAGTTCAATATGTTCATCATGCTTATTTGCATCTATAAGTGTCTGAATCGATCGCACAATGATATCAATAAAAGCAAAATACGAAATGATCGCAGTGGGTATATTTTTTTTAGCATCATTCCTGAGATTATCAATTCCACCTGAAATCGCTTTCAAAACCTGAATCATGGCATTTGGATCCGTTGAATTTAGCTGTTCATAACTCATATCTTTTATCTGCAATGCAAGCTGAGCAACATCATCGTTGTACGGGTCCAGATAAGGTTTCATTGAATGCAGATTGCATCTGAGTTGTATGTCTATTCTTTCAGAAGGATCATCCCTCAAAAGATGCGTTTCCTGGCTTTCTACGCCTTCAGAATAAACAGGATCTTCATGCATCTTCAAAATTTTACATTTATCTAACATCTCAATAGCCCATTTTTTTCTCTCCTCTTTTTTATCCTCCAAAGAATCCCATGCATGAACGCCTAGAAATATCGCCATCGAAAAAAAATCCTTCGCTTCTTTTTCCTCCTCAAAAAGCTCTTCGTGGATAAGCATTTTCATATCACTCATGTGCGGTGGAAAATGACCGACTTTCTGCAACTGCTTCATGCGCCCAATCACCTCATCAACAACTTCTGATGCTTTTACAAAAGCATCATACGCCTTCTCAATGCTTTTCAAATCATCCACCTTGTACAATTTAAATAAGGAGACACAATATTTTCTCCATGACTGAAATGAATTTGCCAATCCCGGCCAATTCCCCATACTATTCATAGACCATAAGTCGAATTTTTTCTCATACAAATTCACAACAACCTGCCAATCGCCTTTGATATATGCCCTATAAATTTTATTTAGAATGTTTCTTGTATTAACAGGCTTCTTTCCCTTCATTCCAACCATTAAAGTCGGTGAAGAGAAAAGGGAGTTAGTAAGAAGTCCAAATGTTCCCATCATCGCTAATTGTTCCATCCCTGCATACCCCAGATTCGCATTGAGCTCACCCACGGAAACGATTGTCTGAGTGCAAAATTTGCCAGCGGTATTAATCAAGGATTCACGCGCAACATTTGCAACATTCGACAAGTAAGATGTGGGATTTGCCATCTTTGAAAAAAGATTCATTTTCTTATCTCCTCAAGTTAATTTTCTTTGTCTGATTATCGTCTGATATCGATTTTAGTTGCTAGATATTTTATATATACATCTCATTCATATTGCTGTCTTTTCGAATTTTCAATATACTCCCCTTTATGCAGATAATAAAAAAACTGTTCCTTTCGGTTCTTTTAGTTTCGACGCTCTTCTCCTCCTGCGGCGGAACGTTCATCCCCGTTACCGGCACATATGTCAATCAACTCAACTTTCTCGACTACATGATGAAATCGACCCTCACACAGTACGACATTCCGGGAGGGTCTATCGCTGTCGTGAAAAATGGCAAGCTGGTTTACGCGAGAGGCTTTGGTTATGCCGATCGTGACAATCACGTGCCTGTCCAGCCCAGCGATGTGTTCAGAATCGCAAGCGTGACAAAGACGATTACCGGCATGGCTGCGACCAAGCTAATACAGGATGGGACGCTCAATCTCGACGACACCGTATTTGGACCCAATGGCATTCTGAATGACGCCATCTATCTGCAGATCAACGACCAGCGTGTTTATGATATCAAGGTCAAGCATCTCCTCTCGCACACGAGCGGCTGGTACGGCGAGACGGGGGATGATCCCCAGTACGACTTCGTGGATATCGCAGTCGCGCTTGGCGTAGCTCCGCCGGCCAGCAATGTGAACGTGATAGAGTATGTCTTGTCGCAGGGGGAGCTGCAATTTGCGCCCGGCACCCAATATCTCTACTCCAACGTCGGCTACAACATGCTGGGCAGGATAATAGAAAAGGTCTCCGGTATGACCTATGAGGAATATGTCAGATCGATACTCGCTGATCCGCTGATTGGCGTCAGTGACATGTATATCGCGGGGAATTTCGCTGCTGACAGACGCTCAAACGAGGTTTACTACTATGA
>JBDRGF010000082.1:0-11534 GCA_043818055.1 Pseudomonadota bacterium
ATGCGTCCTGTAACAGGAAGCTTCGGAGGTTCATATCGCAGCCCCTACGCCTCTTGGGATAGAAGCAGCTTTGTATGGGGGAGTGGCGATCGCAGCTACGGATCGCGCTCAAAACATTTTAGAACCTCTGGCCTTTTCAGACCACCAACATCTCAAAGCATATATGCGGCCAGTGTAGGTAAGATATTAGAGAATTTCCAACGCAGCGCTGCAGGCATGAGCGCAAGTACAGACAGGATGGTCGCCCCGATCGTCGCAGGCCTCTTCGGCAATGGCCAATCATCCACTGCCCAGCCACAGGCTACAAATGGCGGCGGCAACGACATGACCTTCACACCGGTCTCAGCAGCCCATACCCCCCGCCCGAATTACAATGTTCCGAATTATGGTAACACTGGAGGAACGAACGGAACTGGGGGGACAGACAAAGTTGACACCAACAAACCTGAACCAGTCACAGCAGATGATAAAAAGAGCGCAAAGAAAGACATCATGGCCAAAGGCTACGGCTCTGCCGAAGCCGATGCAATCATTAAAAAGCTTGAAGCAAAGGGGAAAGATGCTCTAGAAAATGGAAAGGATGTTCCTGATAAGAAATATCATAAAATTGAAGACAAAAAAGAAAGAGAAAAAGCCTACAAGAAATGGATCAAAAAATTCTCAGATTGGTATGCACAACACATCGGCAAGGAGAACACAGGAAAAGACCTAAAACGAATCGCTGCTTACGATAGAGTTGATCCTGAAGCGGGTAAACCGTCAAAACCTGGAAAAAAGTGGAAAAATTTAACAATAGACTCTTCAACTGTTGAACTTGGTTATGCTGTTTTTCCAATTACGAATAAGCTTTTAAAGAAGAAGCTTGGAGGTGTCAGTAAGGTTTATGCACAGATTAAAGGGGATAAAGTAGTGGCGCTTTATAGAAAAGGGCCCCCGTTCAAGAGAGCGACTAAAATTCGTGGTGTTTGGTTTGAGGGTGATAACCGAAAATTGAAATTAAGAATTAGAAGAAGTAAAAAGAAGGTAACCACGCCATCAAAGTTGGATTATGCAAAGCTCTCATTTGCCGGAGTTGAGAAGATAAAGGTTGCGGGAAAGATGATGCCCGCGATGAAGTTTAAGGTGGAGGATGCCAAGGGGGTGAAATCAAATGAGCTGAAGAATCAATTTATATATCTGGTCGGAAAGACAAAATGGTTTAAAAAGGATGGCGACAAATTTGCACCTCTGACCCCAAAAGAATTCATCAAGGATGAGATGAGGCTCTACTTTGGTTTGGGAAAACTAAAACTTAAAGAGGATATTAAAGATGGTGTGAGTGCAACTGACTATCTTGGAAGATTGGATGCTGCAGCAAAGAGAATTACTGATGGTAATAAAAATTGGAAGGGTTTGAGAAAAAGGGCGATTGAGTTTCGACATGTTAAGTTTAAAACTGCAGTGAAGGGAGCCTTTCCAACTGTCATTACGGATAAGGATTTTGCTATAACCTATGATCCTAAAAAGCGAAGCTTAAAGATTTCGTGTAGTAAGAAACTAGCTCATAAAGCTTTAGAAGAGATGGAAAAAAACAAGGCGAAGTTAAAATCTGCATTAGCATGGCTAGGTAAGATTAACGATTTTAACGGCGAGAGTGTTTACGATGTTAATCCGTATGCTAGGATAAAAAAGTTTTTAGAAGGGGTGATCGGGACAACAGCCTCTTCACTCTCTGAAGTTGAGAAGAAGTTTTTAGCTAAGGCTGAAGAGGAATATAAATCTAAATATGATGTTTTTTCTCTTTCATTTGTTTCAGCAAAAGGAAAAGCCATCACTTCACCATTCATTAAGCAGCTTTATATAGAACTTCAACATGCTCATAAAAAATACATGACAGTGGTCGCTCAGATTAAAACTAATCATCCAGGGGAATCGCTCGAACCTAAAAAATATTTCGCTGAAGCTCAAAAACTTCTCAAGAAGCAAAAGGTTAAAAACAATAGAAAAAAAAGAGGCAAGGGGCTGCTTAAAATAAGAAAAAAGAAAAGAACTAGAGTGCACCCAATAGTACTACCAAAAGCTCCCCCAGTAACCGCTACCAGAATAGAAAGAGATATACTGGTAATTGGAAGTCATGCTTTAAAGGGTCCTCTATCCCAAAACAACTTTGGTGCATTCCACCGTGAGACTTGGTTAGCCAATATAGCTGAATTTTTGAAAGATAAGATTGTGCAAAAGCTGCTCTCAGCCTCTTCAATAGAGAGGATTGATTTAAAGGACATCCATTTCCAGGTAGGCTCTAAAAAGCTTCTCAAAAGGTCCGAATGGAATAGGGTGATCCAAATGCTTAAAAAAAAGGGAATTACCATTCCGGTAATCGATAGCAAGATAGGATCTAAATCCTACCTTTCAGAGTGACAAAAAACAGGTTTTATAAAAAATAATTATTGACACATAAAATAATTTTATATACCTCGTTCACTGTTCAATTTTCAATTGATATGAATTATTTGGATTGAAGATATGGAATTTAGTGAAATTAAAAGACATGCACTTACAACTCCCTGATATAACATGGTAAAACAGCTTAACATAAATAGTATTTTTTATTCAGAATTAGCAACTTTATCGGAACTTCAACCGATAATAAGAATGAAACAAAACAAAGGAGATGATCATGTCGGACAATAAACTCTGTCTATTCAGGGACCTTAGTAGAAATAAAAATGTAATCGATAGCTGTACAAAACCAATTACTAAAAAAAGACGGGAATTTTTTAAATTCAAGAATCAGGTTGATGAAAAGTTCTGGAAAGGAAAACATAAAAATAATAAAGATTCCGAGCTCCTTAAAATGCTCTGTAAAAGGCTTTATAACTCCACTAACTGTGTTATCTCTTATTCTAATGATTGGTGGCGACTCGTCAATGAATCTCAAATAAGTGTGAAGCCGACAAACAAATTTGCAAATGTGGCTGATACAAATATCCTAGGACAATTTGAAAGGATCAGAGAGATTCATCTTAATTACATTAGAACAAGCGATAGGGAGAAGAGATATCAGGCGATGCGTAAAGCGACTCGTATTCTTTCTAAAGTGCTTCGAAAGACAAGGGGGGGAGATAAAGGTCGTAAAGAGATAAAAACATCATATGATGCAATTTTGATAGATCTCTCTAAATTAGCCCGCTCCATTACAACCAAGGCGACTCAGGATAAACTCAAAGCAACCCAAATGATGCTGATGACGTTCATCCGCATTTTTCCCAAAAAAAAGGAATTGAATTACATGGCGAGATACAAATCTCAAAAAATTGCAAGAGTCATCAGTGAGATGCGAAGTGAGATGGTGTTGTCATACGAAAAGACAATCGTTAATATCGACAAAACGTATCAACTTCATAACGGTGGAAAGAGCTGTGGTTTGGTACCGCCGAACCCCTACTTAAATAGTTGTAATCTCAATGCGGTTGATCAGTCGAGGGCGCATAATTCGAGATGGTTTTTACCTGAAAAGTTCAAGCTGAATGTCAGAAAATATGTCTATGTCGGTCTTGCTGAAATAGTTAAAAAGCCTATGGAGAAGGGGTCTCGTGCTACTGAAACTGCCTTTTTGCCTTTCAACAAGATAAGCACGCTTAAATTAACACAATCAGACATCGATAACTCGGCCAAGTATACTCCGATAACGATCTCTGCAACGGATAATCGAAAGGGGATGTATTACAATCTCAATTCGATTTTACGAGTGCAACGTCGTGAATCGAAAACAACCAGTCGTATGGTTGAGAAGAGCGCACTTGAGATGAATGGATACAAAAAGATTGCTTATGTACAGAAGTCTCTGGATACCGGTCTGCCACGGGTCTTTGCTTACAAAAAACGTTATCCCTGGTCGTTGGGTGCTGCACTCTATAACACATATGACCCGCGTATTCATAATTTGGTTAGGCCTACCTCGATATCACTCTCCCCTTATGAGGCAGCGGCTATTTACCGCATGCGTAGTTCAATGCAAGTCGGTTTTAGAAATATGGCTCTTGGTGAAAGCACTTTCGATCCGGATACTGCAAATTTTAATAAAAAGGTAAGATACTTTTTTCCGCACAGTGTTCATGAGGTGATGAAGTTAGCCAAGCGAATCGGTGGTAGAAAGGGAATATTAGCTGCGTTGAAGGTATATAAGGTTTTTGAGTTTTTGGGGCTTTCAGAGCGAATCAGTCAGAATAAGGCGAAATTAGCTGAGGCATATGTTAAGATTATTGAAGAACATACAGGAAAAACTTTTCCAGCGAATGCTCGAGCAAAAATGATCTCAGAAGCCAAAAATCGGTTTGAAGCGATCTCGAATGATCTTTGGGATCGCGGTGATCTTGAGGATAGACGTTTTGGGATTAGCATGCAGTGGTTAGGCTTGAGTGCGAGTTTCGGTTTCTTGGTATATGTGGCCGGTATTCCGCTGTCAAAGAAGGTCTGGAATTATTTCTTTAATAAGCCGGCTAAGCAGATCAACAAGGAGATGGACGGCAAATATAAAGCGAATAAACTCGATACACCAGAGGGCTTTAAAAACACCGGGAGAGAGTCTGAACTCAGGAATTTAACAGAATTTTTGCGCAATCCCGACAAACAACATATCATCGCCACCGGTTGGACCGGCAGTGGTAAGGATTTTGCAATTGAGTATCTGCTTCAGATGATTGCAAAAGGGGATGAGCGTATTCCTGTCGATTTTCGAAAAGCTAAAATCTATCGTATCGATGCGGCCTCCTTTCAGGCGGGAACCGAGTATCGTGGTGCCGTCGCTTCAAAGATTGAGGCGATTAAAAAATTAGCAAAAGGAGGCGAGAAAGTTGTAGTCTATATGCCTGAGATCGATAAGATCCTGACAGCAGGTGGTACGTCGAGTGGTAACGCAGAACAGGTGGCAGGTCTCTTACTCGATGTGATGGAGAATAACAAAAATATTGTCTTTATCGGAACGACGAGTCGAAAAACAATTTTGACCGAGGCTTGTCCCGATTTACAGCGCCGTGCTAATTGGCAGCATATAAACGCGCTCCCGGTGGAGGATGTGGTCAGAATCTTACAGAATCAGAAGTCTTTCAAAGAGCAGTGTAAAAATGTCTATGGATTTGACTATTCGGATAAGCAGTTGGATGAACAGGTAAAACTGGTAGCCCGTTTGACAGAGAAATATGTGCGCGATTTTGGAAAACTGGATAATGCAGCACCACGATTTAACGCTGTTCGTGATACCTTCTTTACTGCACTCAGTATTGCTAGAAGTAGACATCAGAAAAGTGGTGAGGATAAGTCATTATGGAAACTGGAATTAAAAGATATCGTTGAAGCAGTTAATACACAGGCGAAGAATTTACGGACTGGTTGGTCGGAAAAAAATGCAGTGAATGAAGATAAGGCGAAAGAGGTGATAAATACAAAAGAATGGAACAAAGAAATCGACAAAGAAGGAGTGACCGCAAATATCATGAGTGAACTGCGTTCGGTCGTTGGTGAAAATAGTGCGCCACTTCTCGCGCGCGTCGCGAATGAGGTTTTAAAGAGCGAAATAGTCAAGATGAATAGGCCTGTTGAAGCGAATTGGGTTGCCATGAAGCTTTTGAAAAGATGGTATGAGATGTCGCAACTTGAACGCAGTATAGCATGGACAAGTTTCGACAATTTTAATCCTCAAATTGGCCAGGTTCAGCCCGATTCAAATGTGCCCTCTCCAACTTTTATAAGGGAAAATGCTGCAAAGATGGCTAGAGAGTTGATTGCTCAGGACATTATTAAAGAGGATGCCATGGAAACAACAGCGAAAACAACATCATCGATTCAGCAAATACAGAGTCAACAAAGCTCAACTGTGGTTAATGTTGATGTGATAAAGTTAAGAGGGCGAGTAACACAAATGCTCAAAAATGCAGGAATCACACATCCGGCAGAGGTGGAAATTACAAATTGGAGCGAATATGCAAGGGAATTTCTCAAACCCAAAGATATGAAAAATGGTGAAGTGAGTGAGGCGTTTTATACAGCAGTCGAAAATGAAATTTTAAAGACTCATGCTAAGGGAAAAACGGTGTTTAAGCATGAAGGAACATGGTATCCAGGTGAACGAAATAAGGTAATTAGTGCCCTTCAAAATGGTACTGCTCGCCGAACTGAACAAGATTCAAATGGTCCAAAAAATGCCAGACGCAAAGTTCGTGAAAATAGAGATGATCTTCCAAGACAGCGAACAAAACATACTCCCGCTAATAAACGTTCCACTGCTCGTCGTTCGGCACTTGAACGTGCAGAGGCGCTGTTGCAGAGTCAAAAACAAGCCCCGAAAGAGGCCCTAACAGCTGACGTTTTGAACCGTTATCTGATGGCCGCCAGTCGAAACGAGTTCGGCTCTCTCAGACTCGAGGTGAAGCGTAGCATAATTGCTGATCTCAAGGCCAATATAGAGCAGGGTAGGGCGGCTGATGCTAGTGCGCGTGCCAGTTTGGCTAGCCGTGTTTGGGCTGAAGAGCTGAAGAGACGCAACTCTCCAAGTCGTCGTCGTGAAGTGCGACGTGCAGAAGAAAGAACACCTGAGCAGAGGGTCAGGCGCGCTGAGAGACTTCTCAAAATGATGCGCATGGGAAAATAGGTTTTAGATCTAACCTGTTGAAATAATTATGTTTATTTTTATAAGATACTTGTTGAACGTAGCAACTTCAGGGGTTTTTAAACCGATAATATATGTGAGGGGGAGAAAATACTTATATATACAATAAACCTCATTTAAGAGGGATTTGAGCGTAAAAGAGGATAGCATGGCTAAAGATGGAAAAATTAAAGGCGTAAAGAATGGGCCATTTCCTCCTGCATCCCGACGGGTTAAGCTGTTACGGAGGAAGAAACCGACCACTCAAAAGGCTCCCAAAAAGCTTTTCGATCGGAGTAGAATCGAGACCAAAAAATACCCTACCAATTGCCATGTGTCGTGGCCTAAAGGGGTCATTCATACCGAGGTAGAACCTAGCATAAAATGTGTTAATTTTTTTAAGAGAAGCGATTACTTTCGAATCATTCCTGGCCTTAAGATGTCGCCTGTTGAGTTGCTTACTTTTGCAGAGGATGCGGGGCTCTCTCTCCAAGATGTCGGCTTCGAGAAATCGGTTATGAATTTGCTCGCCTTGAGGAATGGTAATAAGGCTCAGATTATCATCAACGTTCTCAAGAAGAATCTCATCGTGCAGCACAAAGGCAAATTGCGAAAGACATTTGTGAAGGATGATATCTACATGCGAGTGATGCTCTTTTTTCGAAATATCACAGTTGGCAAGGGTGAGTTTAAGTGTGTTGAGTTAGGCCAAGGCAGCTTGGCAGCTGCTAAATGTGGTGACCTGACGCTCAGACCGGTGGGTGATCTGTTGAGCGTTATCCCAGGTCTTTTGATGACGCCCAAAGAGGTTCTTGCATTGAACAAAGCCCTTAAAATTTCCGATGAAGATTTTACTCTGAGATATACAGAGACTAATTTGAAGAGACGTCTATTCCAAGGCGATATGGGTGAGGTTGTAATGAACCTAATCTTTGTTGATTATTTTGTTGAGAATAGAAATGTTGTTTGGAAGCATCTGGGGGAGGAACGAAGTAAACTGCTCTATCGTCACTTTGACGATGAAAAGTTGGTTGAGCCAGGTTGGTGCAAAAAGACATGGGATGGAATTACAGATCGCACAGCTTGGAAGGAATTTTTAATTGGATCTGCAACCCTTTATGCTCTATTTGGTTCTAAAGGAATTATTAGGTGGTGGCACAAAAGGGGTATCAATGATGACGATAACGATCAAAAACCGCCTCCACCGTCTCCACCACCTGTAGAGCAGAAGACACCTCGTCCGAAAAAACCGATGTTTCTTCCTGACCCTGAGAGTAGGTATCGCATTACAGTCGATTGGTCCTATAAACCGAGCCCTGTTTCAGTTTTTAAATCAACTCCGATTCCGATTCACCTCATTCCACACACTGCGCCAGTTACGATGGCAAGTGCGTCACCGATAATGGGTGCAGCGATGGCAACAGCTAAAGTCGGTTTGAGTTCTGAGGTCGTTCGTCAAACTGCGAAGAATGTTGCAAAGGTTGGATTTTGGGCAACACTCGCTGCAGGTGCAGTAAAAGTTTTCAGCACAGTTAAAACTGTTGCGTTTGGATTTGCAAGAGCTTTACCATCGATAATGTTTCGCGCTGGTAATGCAGCGGCTAGCGGAGTACTTCCGCCTGTATTTATTGTGCCAGAAAAGTACCAAACATTTAAAGGATAATTTTTGGAGATAAAAATATGCCACCTGAAAAGGTAAATTTAAATAGAGCAACTTCAAGACCTGTTAAGGTATTCGTTGGGAAGGGTCCAGGGAAGAGTCGTGAGGTTAAAGAGAAGAGAGCTTCATCACGTGCAACCTCATTCGAGAGGAAGAGTGAATCTTTTAAGTGTAAAGATATTACAGTCAACGGCTTTAGCTTAATTAGGTGTGGAGGGGTTAGAAGTCGGCGTGCTAGTGCAAAAATGATTCGAATGCCCGATGTAAAATTTATACCAAGTGAGATCGTCTCTTTTGTAAAGGAGATCAATGCTACACTTGATGATGTGGGTTATTCCAACGATTTTGAAAATATGAAGGGGCTTTTGAGCGGAAAGCCTGGTGAGATAGTTCTTAACTCATCCTTCGATTTTGTCATCAAATATAAAAAAGCAAACTTGATCAAACTACTTGGAGATTCGCGTGTGAATAGGATTCTTGCTGCTTTGAAAAGAGAGAAAAGTACTTTCACATGTAAACGTAATGGTGCTGTGAAATGTGGTCCTCTCACATTGAGAAATGCGAATAAAACGATGACGGTTATACCTAAGTTATTTATGATGCCAGCTGAGGTGGTCGCTTTTAATAAAACATTCGGGTTTACTGATAGAATCTTTTCTTTAAGAAATTCCGCTTCCAATATAAAAAGGATTAACGATGGGAAAACAGGTGAAGTTGTTTTAAATCTCGAATATGCAAAGGATATTCGAAAGGATTGGAAGAGAGCTGAGAATTTGCTCGATAAGCATTACAAACTAAGTAAAAAACAGCAAAAGAGAAGTGAGATTCTTTATAGTTTTTTAATACGCAAGCATGCGATTGAAAAAACTATTTATGCAGAGCTCTATGATTGTGCCACTGATGGTAAGATGTGGTTTTGGTCTTTTATGTATGGTACAATACTTTACATTGTTTTTAAGCCTGAATTACCAAAGGGGCCTCCGTCATCAGGGAGTGATGAACCAAGGCCTGCAAATCCAACCTCACCTGATAATAATTATCGTAGATTACTTTGGGAGCCTTCAAAGGTGAAATATCCTATTTTTAAACCCGCATCCATTCCTGTCCATGTAGTGCCACATACCGTTCCCATCACTATTGCAAACGAGTCACCGATAATGGGTGCAGCGATGGCAACAGCTAAAGTCGGTTTGAGTTCTGAAGTCGTTCGTCAAACTGCGAAGAAGGCTGCTAAGATTGGATTTTGGGCAACACTCGCTGCAGGTGCAGTAAAAGTTTTCAGCACAGTTAAAACTGTTGCGTTTGGATTTGCAAGAGCTTTGCCATCAATGATGTTTCGCGCTGGTAATGCAGCAGCTAGCGGAGTGCTTCCGCCTGTATTTGTTGTGCCAGAAGAGTGCCAAACATTTGAAGGATAATTTTTGGAGATAAAGATATGCCACCAGTAAAGATTGCAAAAGAGACTGTTAAGGTTGCCAAAGGAAAACTAGTGCGACCAAATCAGAAATTGAAAGCTCCTACGTCTCAGAAAACGAAGGTAGTCCCTAGGTTAAATAAACATAAGCCGATGAAGGAAAAATATACTTGTGGTGCTTTTCATGAGGGGAAAAGAAGATTTCTTGCATGTGACGGAATTCGTCTTTTTGATCCAAAAAGTAATAAGAAGATGGTTTTAATTCCAGGTGTAAAAATGATGCCGAGTGAAGTGATGCAAATTGCATGGGAGCTGAATTTGTCATTGTACACCGATATTGGATTTCGTGAGGCTCTGTATAATTTAGGCGAGCAAACGGATAATAAACCCGGTCAGGTTGTGATGCGAATAAATTCCACAATTTTAAACGCAATCGATTCAAAGAAAGCGAAGCTGCTTAAAATTCTTGGTAAAGAGCGTTTTAGCTTTTTAAAAACTTTTATCAATAGTCTGAATTTTCCAAAGAATTCCTTCAAGTGTACGGAGGGATCTTCATCTGCGCATTGCGGCAAATTAAAACTGATGCGTGATGGAAATAATGTGGTTGTTGTTAAAAAACTTTTTCTCACTCCGAATCAGGTAGTAGCTTTAAACAAGGCATTAAAGCTTCCAATTGGTAATCTATCCTTGCTTCATTCTGATCATAATATAAATCGATTGCAGAAAGGAGAGGCTGGCAGTGTAGTCGTTAGTTTGAGTTATGCGAAGTTCATCTATGCAAAATATGATGTTATCGAGAAAACGATAGGCTCAGAGGGTGCAAAGCGATTCTATGATTGTTTTGTTGAAAATCAGAAGATTAAAAAAGGATGGTGGGATAGTATTAAGGGTGATCTAACTCCTTCGAAGGTTTATAGGGGAGTAATGCATCTGTTTGAAACATTTCTAGTGTTTGGTGTTATACTTGGATATGTGCAGCGCAAAAAACCTCCTCCTGGAATGCCTGGTGGTGGCAATTCAGGCGGAGAAAACTCCTCATCACCAGAGAATGGTAATTATAAACGATTACTTTGGGAGCCTTCAAAACAAGCTGCTGCAGCGAGTCTTACGCTAGCAACCGTGGCAACACATAAAGTTGGACATACTCAAAAATTGACTATGCAATCAAGTGCTCGTGCATCATCAATCGCATTCGGAGGAGCAGCAGTTGCAACCGGAGTTGTGGCTAAAGAGGTTGTGAAAAAAGCCGCCAAGATCGGTTTCTGGGCAACCCTTGCAGCAGGTGCAGTCAGCGTATTCAGCAAGGTAAAAACTATAGCCGTTGGTGCGGCAAGGGTTTTACCAAATTTAATGTTGCGTGCAGGAAACGCCGCCGCAAACGGAGTTCTTCCTCCAGTCTTTATTATCCCAGAAGAATTTCAATCCCACGAAGGCTAAGATCTAATTATCCCATTCCACGCATTCACGGGCGGGCTACCAACCCCGCCTTTTTTCATCCTGGACTGATTTTTTTATTACCACCCTCATTTCAACACCGGGTGTCACCCCTACACCCGGTGTGGGGAAAAAGTCAGCAATTCTCGTGCCATTCCACCCCGCAGGTGGAACGTTTTCCACCTACGGGATGAAAGGAAAAGGTGAATTTAATCTTGAGCCTGAATGAGATTTAGTGTAATTACTTTCGCATGGGGAATGAAACTCAATTATGGATAGAAAGGGCAGATTATGATTTGGACACAGCTGAAGCAATGTTGAAGTCTGCTCGCTATCTCTACGTGGCATTTGCCTGTCAACAGGCGGTAGAAAAGTATCTCAAAGCGATTATTCAGAAAAGGTCT
>JBDRGF010000083.1:0-3367 GCA_043818055.1 Pseudomonadota bacterium
ACTAGCCCCTGCTATTGAGGGGGATAAAGAATATGAAGCAACATCGAAGCTCTTCGACATCGGAATAAAGGATACCTTTTTTGCATCATCGCATAATCTTTTGGAGCCGGTTTCAACGGCGAACGAAGGGATTAAAATATCTGGGTGCGCACAGGGACCAAAGGATATTCCGGGCGCAATCGAACAGGGAGAGGCGGCATCGGGCAAAATATTGTCGAAGCTCATTCCAGGGGAGAAGCTACAATTAAATCCTCTGATCTCGATCGTCGATGAGAATATCTGTTCCGGATGCAAGCTCTGCATCACACTCTGTCCATACAAGGCGATCACCTACACGGATAAGAAAAAGGCCGAAATAAATGAAGTGCTCTGCACAGGTTGCGGAGTGTGTGTAGCTGCGTGTCCGAGCTCTGCTATCAAAGCGCTGCATTTTACAGACAGGCAGATCTCGGTCGAGATAGACGCATTGCTTGATGAGGAAAAATCATGACAACAGATTTTAAGCCAAAGATAATAGCCTTCCTTTGTAACTGGTGCTCATACGAAGGGGCCGACTCCGCCGGCAGATCGAAGAGGGAGTACCCTTCCAATTTAAGCATAGTGCGTGTGATGTGCAGTGGAAGAGTCAATCCACAATTCGTCGTGCAGGCATTCAGGGATGGGGCAGACGGGGTCGTTATACTCGGATGTCATCCGGGCGACTGCCATTATAAGGAGGGAAATTTCAAGACTCTGAGGAGATCCTTCTTTCTGAAAAAGATGCTGAATGACTTTGGAATTGAAGGGGAGAGGCTTCATCTCGACTGGATATCGGCAACCGAGGGTGAAAAATTTGTACGGGTGATTTCCGAGATGAATGAAAGGATCAAAAAATTGGGACCTTTGTCCTTCGATGGAGGGAAAAAATGAGCGCAAAACCCAAAATCGCGCTATACTGGTGTTCCAGCTGCGGCGGTTGCGAGGAATCGGTTGTCGATATGGCTGAGTTTATTCTGGAGCTGATCGCAAAGGTCGATATCGTATTCTGGCCTGTGGCTGTCGATACCAAATATGCAGATCTGGAGAAATTTCAGGATGGCGAAATCACAGCTGCCCTCATCAACGGATCTATCAGGATGGAAGAACAGGAGCATCTGGCAAAGCTGCTCAGAAGAAAGTCGAAGCTCGTCTTAGCGCACGGCAGCTGCGCTTGTCTTGGCGGAGTCTATGGACTTGGAAATTTTTTCAGCAGGGAGGATCTGCTGAACAGGGCATATAAAGAGGTGCCATCGGTAAAAAATCCGGATGGAATTTTGCCGCAAGCTGAATCAAAGACCGAGTCGGGTGAGGTTTTAAATCTCACGTCATTCGATAAAACTGTCAGGCCGCTCAGCGATGTAATCGATGTCGATTACTACATCCCGGGATGTCCACCGGCCCCTTATCTCATACAGAAAGCCCTGACCACTCTTCTAAGCGGTGACCTGCCGCCGAAGGGCCATCTCTTCGCGGATTCGAAGGCGCTTTGTGATTCATGTTCCAGACGCGATTCAAAACCGGACAGGATAAATATCGATGCGTTTAAAAGAATCCATCAGACCGAGTGGGATCCAGGTAAATGTTTTCTCGATCAGGGAATTATATGTCTAGGCCCCTCCACCAGAGGAGGCTGTGAAGAGAGATGTATAAAGGCAAATTTTCCATGCCGCGGATGCTATGGCCCAACTGAAAAGGTCTTAGATCAGGGTGCAAAGTCGCTCTCGATGCTAGCCTCGATTCTCGATGTCAAGGATGAGGAGCAGCTCAAAAAAATCATCGACTCATTCCCCGACATGGCCGGACTCTTTTACAGATACAGCCTTCCCAGCTCGATGCTGAAGAGGGCGAAGATTAAGAAGGATTAGTAGGGGCGGGTTTCAAACCCGCCCAAAAACAGATTAGGGCAGGTTTTAAACCTGCCCCTACACATTACTAAGGAAAACTAAATGGGAAAAAAGATTTCGATAGATCCGATCACAAGGTTAGAGGGACATGGCAAGATAGATATCTTTCTCAACGACGAGGGCGATGTCGAAAATGCCTATCTGCAGGTGCCCGAGTTCAGGGGCTTTGAAAAGTTTTGCGAGGGGAGGGCAGCAGAAGAGATGCCAACCCTCACCCAGAAGATATGTGGCGTCTGTCCCACAGCGCATCACACCGCATCTTCCAAGGCGCTCGACGCGCTCTTCAATGTCACGCCACCTGTAGCAGCAAAGAAGATCAGGGAGCTGATGTACAACGCCTTCATGTTTGAAGATCATCTTCTACACTTTTATATTCTGGGAGGGCCTGACTTCATACTCGGCGAGGATGCTCCTCCAGCTGAGAGAAACATCTTCGGTGTTATAAAAAAAGTAGGAGTTGAGACCGGCAAAAAGGTGATCGATATAAGAAAGCGGGTCAGGAGCATAAACGCTACTATCGCCGGCAGCCCTCTCTATCCGGTCAACGGCCTTCCAGGCGGTGTAACAAAATCGTTAACTAAAGCTGAATTGAAAGAGATCAGCTCTATCACACGGGATGCTCTCGAGTTTGCAAAGTTCACACTCAAAACTTTCGATGAGATCGTTTTGAAAAATAAAAAATATCTCGATCTGATAACGGGAGATATCTACTACAACGAAACTTATTACATGGGACTCGTCGATGAGAATAACAAAGTCACCTTCTACGACGGCAAGGTCAGGGTAGTAAGGCCGGATGGAAAGGAATTTCTGAAATTTGAAGGGAAGGATTATCTCAAGCATCTTGAGGAATGTGTCGTCCCCTGGAGCTACATGAAGATGCTCTACCTGAAGAAGGTCGGATGGAAAGGGTTCGTCGATGGCAAGGATAGCGGCATCTATAGAGTCGCACCGCTAGCACGCCTCAACGCCGCCGATGGCATGGCGACACCACTTGCGCAGATTGAATATGAGAGGATGTACGCAGCGCTCGGCAAGAAACCGGCACACAACACACTGGCATATCATTGGGCAAGACTCATCGAGGTCGTTTACGCCGCGGAGAGAATGAACGAACTTGCCTCTGATCCTGAACTTACAGATCCTAATGTGAGAACGATTCCCACAGAAATTCCAAAGGAGGGTGTAGGCGTATGCGAAGCCCCTAGAGGTACTCTCTTTCATCATTACCAGACGGATGAGAGGGGAATATTGCAAAAGGTCAACCTGCTCGTCGCGACCCAGAACAACGCTGCTGCTATATGCATGTCGATTGCCAAAGCCGCTAAGAGCCTCATCAAAAAGGGAAAGGTTTCTGATACGCTGCTCAACATGGTGGAGATGGCATTTCGCGCATACGATCCGTGTCTGGCATGCGCAACTCACAGCCTGCCCGGAGAGATGCC
>JBDRGF010000084.1:0-20552 GCA_043818055.1 Pseudomonadota bacterium
CAACCTCATGTCCGCATCGAAAAACCCACCCTGTACTTGTTTGCCGTGTATCATCGTTCCTCCTTTGTCTTCAATTTACTCAGCGCATTTTATCATCGCTTCATTAAATGTAAATTTAAACTGAGGTTTTTAGAGGTGCCCTTATATTATGATTTTAATGTGATAGATTTTGAATAGCTTGCAAAATCGATTTGCCGCGTTGATTCACTCCGCACCAGATGGTTTTAGGTGGAAAGTTTAAACGTGATTGTGAAAACCTTTTTGCAAATTTTCCATCAAGTGCATAGACATCGACATGTCTCTGAGTGCTGATGCAGCAATATTTCGTGTTTGATCTGTGGATCTGGCACTTTTTACCTATTTTAGCAGTGCTCATAAACCATCTCCATCGCTATTTGCTCTAATAATCACACTTGACCGGAGATGGCAAGTTTTCTAGAAGGGTGAAAAAACATAGCTAATAACGATTGGCTAAAAGGGAAAGTATGAATGTCGGAGTTTAATTACATTAAAACAGCCAAAAGCGTGGTTCAGGCATACCTTTTACTCGAATCGTCGCAATGTGGGTTAGATGTGCCTGATGGAAAACTGCCAAAAAGGGGTTTAAATATTAGACCTCTTTTGCAAACAAAATCAAGCGTTTACAGACGATTTCAACAATTGCTCAAGGGAACTCCTAAATTAAGGAAAGATTTTAAGTTATACATATCCTCTCCAGCCTCACTGGTATCGGCAAAGGATCTGGATGGAAAGCGTAAATTTTTGAGTTCAAAAGAGCTTCTGGCGCACATGAAATATTTGAAACGCCGGTATGGAAAAAAATGGTTGAAGCGTAAAAGGGTGAACGTAGAAAAACTTGTTTCTTATACAAAAGCTGCGATCTTGATTATTAAAGCCATTCGAAATAGAACGCAAAAACCAGCAGGTTTTCACACAGCGCGCAATCTATCTGAACTTCATCTCATGTATGGTTCAACAAGAGCGATCATTGTGCCCAGTTCTAATTTGGGGAAAAAACCTTTAAATCTTGTTCCGCTCTTCGATAGAAGCACCGAAGAATTTCTAAGTAGTTTTAACCCACAGCTGCGCAAGTATTGGCAGCGAAATATCATTGGTGCTGCAAGATATCTGGGAAAGGAATTTAATCTGGACGGGAACTCGTTGCTACTCTGCGGTAGCGAGCTTGAAGCCTACAAATCTGAATTGATGAAAAATAATTATAAACTTGATGATGCTAAACGCATTTGCAGCAATCTTGTCACAAATCTCAAGGCCGCGTTGGGAATTATTCGAATTCTAAGACTTAAAAAAAACCAAACGCCCATCAGGAAAAAAGCTGTAGTGAAAGTCAAAAAAGAGAATATGAGTGAAAGAGGAATTAAACTGACAACGGTTAAAAAAACTCCCGAACCTAAAAAGAATGAAAGAATGAAAGTGGTTAAAACAGTTGGAGCAATAGGAGCGCCGGTCTTGTTTGGAGGATCACTGATAGCTTATGGTACGGTCGCAGGTGGAACGATAGGTGTTATAGGATTGGCTACGGGAATCGGCTTGATCGTTGCAGCGCTTGGAATTGGTGGATACGCACTCTATCGTGTTATGACAAAAAAGAATAAGTGAGATCTATAACGATGATTATCAATAGATATACACCAGCGAATCAAATTGGACTTCAGGTTAGAGCTTCAATGCAGTACATAGATCCTGTGATGAATGAGGGTCAGGCAATCAGTACACTTGATAATAACCGCAACAAACTCTTATACAACAGCACATCATTTATAGCTTTTTCACCCTTGTTCGGTTCGATCTTTGACTGGGGTGGCATTGCATGGGACTCAGGGCTTTGGGTTGTATCGGGGTTGATGCTCTTGCATCAGCTGACCTTTTGGGGACATCACTTTTTAAAACAGAAATACGCGCAAAATGTTTCGATGATTGAAAGTGCTGATCCACTGGGTGAATTTCAAGAAGACCTTCTGATGGGGGATGATGTTAAATCTTCTTTTGCGCAACGAAATGTCGATGCTGGAGATACAAAGGTGGAACAGGTTGAGTTGTCTCTTTCTAATATAAATACTTTAGATCAATGTCCAAATTGCAGCACTGAAAATTCTCAACGTCAGGCCAAGTGTTCAAAATGCCATCTTCCCCTGGTCATTTTTAAGGACAAATACCGGTTCGAAAAGATGATAGGCGAGGGAGGTATGGGGATGGTGTATCTCGCTCAACATCTCCAGCTAGAACAGGAAGGAAAAAGAGTGATCAAGGTCATTCAAATTCCACCCCGGTCACCAAAGAATAAAAATGATGAGATCGTAGCAAGGCTCGAGCGGGAGATTCAGACATTGCAGTTGTTGTGCAATAAGGAACAGCATATAGTAAGGATATATGATGACTTTGGTTTTGTTGAGGGGGTGGGAAATTGTTATGTGATGGAGCATCTCGAAGGTGGCACGCTTGAAGATTTAATCAAAGGAAATACGTTGGCATCGATAAAGAGAGGGCGTGTTTCTTATCGTACATTGTTTAAAATAATCGCTCAAATTTGCAAAGGGATGCAATCTGTACACGAGAAAAACATAGTTCATAGGGATTTAAAACCTGCCAATATCTTTCTGACATCAGGGTCGAGCTCAGAACCTAACTTTGTGAAAATAATCGATTTTGGCATAACAAAGTGGGTGGGAGAAGAAGCGGGGAAAATTACAGCTCGTACAGCGTTGTTGGGAACTCCCTTGTACATGGCACCTGAGCAGATGACTGGTGGTGAGATTACTAATAAAACGGATATTTATGCATTGGGAATAATATTTTTCGAGATGTTTACAGGGAAACATCCACTATTGATTGAGGATCTGGTCAATGCACGAGGCGAGGAGCTGATATACAGGATTGTTATGTTGCATGTTGCCGGTGAGAGGATCCCGATGACAAAGAGGCGTCCGGATCTGCCGGAGCTGGCACATATCGATCCGATTATCAAAAGAGTTCTTGATCCGAAGCCTGAGAATCGTTTTTCTACTGTAGGAGATTTTTTTAGTGCTTTGAGAGAGGGATTTAGAAAACTTCCGCGCAACAAATTGATTGAAGTTAATCCAGATGCCTCAACCTCGGTCTTTGGCGCCGGTTTTGATAAAACTCCTTCGATAAGAGTTGAACTTGAGCGCCTCAAATCTGAAGGGCGTATCAGGCAGACCATGCAGCAGCATGGTCATGTAGCTGAATCTGATGTTCTCAAAAAGATTGAAAAAACACTCACCTATTTTTCTAAAGATGATGGATAATAAGGATGTTCAGATGTTGATTTTATCCGTGCAATTTGATAGTTTCACTCCATGCCTATCTTAAAATTAAAAAAAGATGATCCACAGAGAGAATTGGAGTTTGAGGTTTTGTGCAGCCTGAAATATTCTATTGCACAAAGACTGCACAAGCTTTTGATTCTTTCTGAAAGAATGCTCAAAATGGCGAATAAATATGAAGATAGAAAAACTCCTAAAATTATTAAACGAAAAGCAGATTAAGTTTGCGATTGTCGGGGCCTATGCTTGTGCGGCCCATGGCTATGTCAGGGCTACTGCAGATATCGATATATTGATAGATCCATCGGAGGAAAATATCGATCGACTCAGGGCAGCTCTGGAGGAGTTTGGTTATAGAACGCATGCAGCATCGCTAGAGGATTTTAAGACAAAAAAGATATTGTTTAGGCAATATTGGCTGGATACGGATATTCATCCTTTTGTGGATGGCGTAAAAACTGATGATGCCTTAAAAAATCGAATTAAGGGAGATTGTGAAGGTGTTAAAACGTACTTTGTATCTCTAAACGATCTCATCCGGATGAAGAGGGCGGCGGGAAGGCCAAAGGATATTGAGGACTTGAGATATCTGGAAGAGATCAGAAGGCAGAAGAAAAAGAAGTAATGCAGGAACATGTCTGTAGTAAAACCTATATAAAAATATTCAACAACGACTCGGAATTTCGTATACTCAACCTCTCCCCCAAAGGCACATGGTGGCGGTTTTTGTTGCCGTCGATGTAGATGAAGCACTTGTCGGTCTCTGGGATGATTTCGATGGTTTTATTTGGACCGACGAATCCCTTGTGAAGATCATATCGCTTCATGGGCTCGCGAATGAGATATTGCATTCCTTTTTTCGCCAGTTTCATCCTCTTCCCGCCGGCTGAGCCTATACCGCCGGTAGAGCCCGCTGATGTCGATACCCATACGCCGGAACTGCGCTGGGATTCTCTCTTTTTGCCGATAGAGATGCTATAGCTCAAAGTCTCAGCGGGGGACTCCTTTGTGACAAGGATGTCGTTTACTGCGAGCGGCATCATCTTCTTATTGCCTATTTTTGCCTCAAGGAGGTTTATCTTTTTAGGTCTTAGCTTTCCAGTCTGAATTTTTCTGAGCACTGATTCGAGGTTCGACGCATTGGCTATGCAGAAGAATCCAACGCTATATTCCGGCATGGAATTGACAGCCAAAATTGGCACGTTGCCAGCGAAATGTGCAGCCTCGAGCAATGTGCCATCTCCACCAAGCGTTATTATCAGGTCGATACTATCCGGAATATACTTTTTTCCTCTCTCGAGAAGGAGGCAATCAAGCTTGAGTCCCTTTACGACGCTCTTTGCTGAAAGCAGGGATCTGTTATGTGAAATTGCGTTTTGCATTCTTTGGTTAAGGATTTTCTCTCTTGTCGTTTTCCCTTTGGTCACTTTTGGGACGGATATATTCTTATAAAATATTAAAACGCGGTTGAGTTTCATGCGCTTATTCTATAATCTATTCATATCATTTAGCAAGAGGGAGAATTGATTATGTCAGAAAAGGAGTTGGGGGATAGGGTGGCGATATTCGGTGGGTCGTTTAATCCGCCGCATCTTGGGCATATTTCTGTCATCAGGTGGATATTGGATGAGGATTTGGCAGATCAGGTCTGGATTGTACCGTGTTATATGCACCCCTTCGAAAAGAAGCTCGAATCTTTTGAAGACCGCAAGAGGATGTGCGAGATTGCATTTTTGCAAAAGAACTGGCCGGTAGCGGTTCTCGATATCGAAAAGGAACTGGGTGGAATGAGTTACACGGTGAGGACGATAGAAGAACTCTTGCAGATTCATACAGATAAGGAGTTTAGCCTCGTCGTCGGTTCCGATATTGAAAATGAGCGGGAGAAGTGGCGCGGGTTCGATACGATCGAAAAGCTTGTTGATGTGATAGTCATTCCGAGGGGAGGGGAGGATTTCAACCGCAGCATATCATCGACATCCATCAGGGAAAAAATATCGGGGGGAAAGACCTATTCGGATCTCGTCCCCCCCGAAATTGAAGAGTATATAAAAAAACATGGATTGTACAGTTAATGTAGACGCAGGCTTTAGCCTGCATTTCACCACTCAATTCCCGCAGAGGGAACGAACTCCACCGCACCCTTAGTCTCATCACCAAAGAGCACCTTTCCCATTATATTTAGGTTGAGACTGAAGCGGCGTCCAATTGTATATGATATGTGCGCGTTTGCATTCACTCCACCGCGTGTTGTTCCAGTCAGATGCTGGCTCACTCCAGCACCAAGACAGAATTTGAAGGCTCCATTCACGGGGCAGTAATTGGCAGTGCTGATGATACTTGTGGGGAGCTCCTCGTTCGTAGGCTTGGCCGTCGATTTTGGATCGACTGCCGCGGCTGTATGACTGGCAAGGTTCCACAATGTAAAGTGTGGAGATAATAAAGTTAATCCAAATCCCCACGGGCTTCCTTTGAATCTTTGTTCGATGGATATTCCTCCTCTTACACCGCTGAATTTGTCACCTCCCCAGAAATATGACGCTGGTATCCATTTGATGCTTTGTCTTTTCTTAATTCCCTTTGTTGAAAGAATTGGAGGGGTGGATAAAAGTCCGTCAGTTGCAAGATTTGCGCTACCCTGCATGCCGGCGGATGATAGCCATGACACATTTGCAAAAACGCCGATTGCGGCTAGCGCTGCGTTAATTCCAAACCTCACACCTTCTGCTATGAGGAGTTTGTTTTTAAGTTCGTCCTTTGACATGGCTTTGAGCTTATCAGGGTCAGTAAGGCCTGAGAACATATAGCCTAATATCACGCCCGCGTTGATTATATTTGCAACTCCCCCACCTATTCCCGAATCGGAACTTTCAGTCGCTGACAAACCGGCGAGTATCGCGCCGCTTATTACCTCGGCTAACATAGGCATGATAGGGGCACCTCTCATCGCAAATTCAAGGTTCGAATTTCCGCTGATGCCGTTGATTACAAAAGTCGCTGATGTGAGGGCTGCAACATCCCAGTGTCTTCCACCTGAGCTGCCTGAGATCTGGAATCCGCGTTTTTCAAGTTCATCCGTGATGAGCTTTGAGTTCAAAAGAGTCGCGTTTGCTATTCTTCTCATCGTCCCAAGTATTGTGCTGACGGTCAGGTGTGTATAATCCTGCCATACAGGTGAAGATAAAGGATCGTGCTTTTTGTCGGATGGAGACTGGAATCCTCCGATCAGAGATATCATTACAGCCAATCTCAATCTTCTGGAGAGAGGATCACCTAAAAAGTTCAAAATGCCGTATTCAAATCCGGCTGCTAATTCGATATATGTATTGTTTTTAAATGTGTGGCCGACAAGACTCGCTTTCATTTTCATTGAGATATCAGGTCCAAGAAAGTCGACGTTGGATTTTGGGAGATCCTTCCCTGCTACATTCTGTGAATCATTACTTATGTTAGAGAGACCAAATCCGATAAAGTTGCCAGATGTCATTCTTTTGCCAAATACTCCTCCTTTAAATGTCTCTTTGTTGAGTCCCAGATCTATTACGAGGCGAGTATGCTTATATCCGGGTTGTGTGCCGATTCCTTTTCCCTCTGCACTGCTCCAGTTAAATGAGAGCGGAATAGAGTAGATGCGTTTTTTATTCACCCTAAGCCCAAGTTCGAGACTTGCTTTAAAGCCGAGACAACCCTCTGACGCGGTGGTTGGGATGCAGGCCTGGAATGACGTGGATGCCTTTGCTGTTACCTTCGATTTGTCGTCACTCATAATTAAATCCATCATTCGTGAATCGTAAATCGTGCAGCGTACAATGAGAGCTATTGTAACTCTTTTCACCCGCGCTTCACGGGTGGACGCTTCACGTTCTACGGCTCAATTATTGATATCTGTCCTGTTCTATCACCCATAGTAAATCCCTGAGAGTAGCACAGCTTTCCTTCATAATCCTCTTCACGTCCATTCTCAGGATCACAGAGCCATCCCTTCAACACCAGAAAGACGATCGTATTCTGGAATGCGAATGTAAGATTTTTGTCCAATCCGAAATTTGCAGCTGTGACAAAGGTGATAGCCCCTGTTTCGTGATTAATCGGTTTTCCATGGAGATAAGCGAGTCCACCTTTAAAGTCGTTGTCCTTTTCAGGACAGCCTGCTGGAATTTTTCCATCGGGGTCTTGTGAGAGGACATCTCTTAAATATTTCCATGTGCTGCTCTTTTTTCCTGCGATTACTGAATTATTTGTATTCTTTGCGCAAATTGGTGGAGATATATTGCTGAAGGATTTATCAGTTAGATTTATTAGGTAATTTCTTTTTGAAGCGTTGATACTCTTATCCGGAATGATATCCGGTTCATCTGGATTTTCCTGTGGTTTGATTGTCTTAGTAGTAAATGTTGTGTGCAGTACTGCATCAAGTGGAGGTACACCCCCAGCAATTGGTCCAAAGTAATTATGGATGAATGTCGGTCCAAAAAGCCTCAATCCGATCTCTTCAAAAGTCACATTTCCATCTATTGTATATGTTCCTGTATTTGCGTCATATAATTCCTGCTTTTCGCCGACGTGTTTGCATAAATGTTCAAATTTTCCACCCTCCATTTGATCCTTTGTGTGTAATGAAGGACTTCCCCATTTTCCAGCACTTGCATAAAAGAATGAACATGCTCCCTTCTCGCCGGGTTTCACTCCGGCAGATGTAAATTTCTTATGACTCTCTCTGTCACATGGATCGATCACTTCGCAATATGATGGTGTAAATGGTCTTTGCTCCGACGGAGCAAGAGGCCCGGGGTATGAGAGCGATCCTGTAAAAATTCTCCATCCGTTGGATTGAAGTTTTTCGGGAAAGTTCTTTTCAGGATAATCCTCATATATCCCTTTTTCACCATCGGGGTTTAAATAGTTATAAGATAATCCCGCAAAATCGTACAAAAGGGGATCGTCATAGTTTTCTTTTGAAGGGTGTGTGCTGATCGCTCTGAAGACTCCTGTTATTCCGTCATTGGGTACAGTAAGAATATCTGTCATGGTATCATCAAAACCCGTCGGAATTTTATTATCACCAAATGTTTTTATTGTCATCTCATCGAAGGGATCCAGAATCATGGCAGCTGTAAATACCTGTAGGTCTCCCATTTTCAGTTTGCCGCTGTCCAAAAGCGGTTTTGATTCATCATAAGATGCAATGGAGGAGAGGAAAGGAGTGGTTTGATTGAGAATGATAGCCATCGTCTGTGTGATTCTTAATACTAGGTGTCCCTTCCTTGGGGATATCGCCGAAGCGAGTTCGATTGTATATTCAATCTCCTTAAAGCTTCCATCGCTGTTTTGTACAGGAGTTCCATCGGGAGATATCTCCTGAGCTGAAACGACGAGGTTAGCTATGAACATATTTTTGTTCGTGGATCCGGAGTTTGAAACATCTCTGTGAAAGTTGACGCATCCCATGAATGGCATCGATTCAAGTGTATATGAACCGGGGAGCAAATCGATGCCAGGAGGTTCAATTTGAACAGGTTTTGGATCTGCAATATCATTCAGAAGCTCTCCTTCAGCATCAAATGTTGGAATTGTGCAAGGAATCCCTTTGCCGGTGTCGGGTTTGAGAGAACGGATTTTATCAGCAGAATTCAGCCATTGATAAAAATCCGAATCTTCTCCGGTGATCTTGATGCCGGTTATCCTTAAAGTTTTATTCGAACCTTGAGCCGGTTTAAGGAAGAGTGGAAATGCCGAATCTGTCGTCTCGGCTGTGACACCCTTGAATGGAAATTGTCCGTTATGTTTGATCTCCTTGGTGCCTGTGGAGGTTTTAAAATATAGTTCAAGGGGTGGAACCTCTTTGATGCTGGTCCGGCCGATGAGATCGGTTGTTATCGTCTCATTCTTTGCAGTGATGATCTTGAGCTTTGCCCTGTCGACAGCGGATGAACCGACACCTGCCATAGTCCCATCGCTGCCGATCAGATCCTTCGGCTGGTACGATATTGATATAAACGCGCTTTCCTCCCTGACTCCTGTGAGATAGGGAGAGAGTTTAAAAGGAAGCGTAACTTTGGTTCTATTTTTGCTGTCAAAACGATTTGAGATGAATATTTCATCTTTTGATATCGAGAATTCTCCATTCGATTTTGAATTTTCTATCTCTTCTAACTGTAGTTCATTTATTTCGAGTTCTTCGGTTCCCCTGTTTCTCAATGCTATGACCTGTTTGCTCACAACGATTTCGGTTTTTGTATCTCCTTTTAAGTCGATAACAAAAAGAGGTGTAGCGTCAGGATTGGTGAATTCACATTTTTTATTTCTCTCTCCCAGAGCCTTTCCATCAGAGCTCACCGGCAGAAGAATACATTTATCCTTTTCAGGGCTTTCGCAATTTAAGCAATCAGTCCATTCATCTTTTTTGTTGCAGGTGATCTTTTCACATTTGAAAAATTTCCTCTTTGTATTGGCGGGGACTGCGATATTCAAGAGTTCAACTTCGTCGATCATTTTCCCAGTCGTATCTCCATTTTCAGAGACCTCATCAATCGTAACCTCTCCTGATTTATCGAGGGCAACACCCGTTAATTGAAAGGCCTGAGTCCCTATGATAAGGTTTTCCTCAATTTTTCCGGGTTTGGTATCTTTAGTGCCAGGTCTGAAAGTAATTGATAGCGATACAATTCCCTGTTGTTTCAACTCGCCGTTCGATGGTTGGGCTTCGATGTAGAATGCACCTTTCTTTGCGGGGATGTTAATTTTGAGTGGCTTGTCGGAGACATTTTTTGCCCTGTATTTCTTTGTGCTTTCAAAATTACTTCCTACATCAGACGCCCCTTGTGATATGTATGTGCCTGAAGAGATAGTGATCTCATTGTTGATTGGAACCGGAATCTCTTTTATCACTCCGTTGGCATCGACCGAATATTCCATCATGCTGATGTCTTTTGTTCCGCTGTCGCCGGAACACTGGCTCAGCGTAGGGG
Source organism: Pseudomonadota bacterium (assembly GCA_043818055.1). Classification (GTDB taxonomy): domain Bacteria; phylum UBA10199; class UBA10199; order 2-02-FULL-44-16; family JBDRGF01; genus JBDRGF01. The sequence goes on from JBDRGF010000084.1 coordinate 10,274, forward strand.
AAATTGCGCCGGTGAAAGTTGCTGTTAGAGATGCACCCAAAAGGTATTTGTCTGCGGCTTCTATTATCGAACCGAGTGTCGTCCCGGCGATGAGCGTCATAGCGCCGCTTGCATCGGGTTTGTTGCCATTCATGACTCCCAAAAATGGTAACTCCTCAGTCTCACCGGTTGTGAAGGTCAGGTTTGGAACCTGTCCCACAACGCCCAGCGCATCTATGTAAAATGAAAATCCATTTATGACGATATTGCCGTCAGGTGTGATCTCTCCCTTACCTACGTTCTTTTTTCCGTCACCATCACCTCTAGCATTGATTTTAATTGGAGCCGGGAGTCCATGTCCCTCGACAGGTATTTCTGGGAATTCATCTCCCCTTAATGTCACCTCTTTGCCGTTTGATATGTGCAAAGGAAACGCAGGCACATCTACACATAGTTTGTCCTCTTCGTTAGTGCCGACATCGATATTATCCCCTTTAAGTACGACACAGAGTTCTGATGAAAAAGAAAGGGTGCAGTCTCCCTGCATTGTTGAAGATGAAGGCTCCTGGGAAGGCGGTTTATCTGGCGCAGGTTTGAAATATATAGGCATATAATCCTCGCCACCACAACTGGATGAGAAGGATACTGCTATTAAGGATATATATAAAAATAGCTTTTTCATCGAAATATTGCCCTCTGCTACGCTTCACGCTTCACGTATTCATGTTATCGGCGGTCATTCATAAAAGTTGCGAATTATTTTGAATCTTACAGGGGATTTTGCAGAGTAGTTAGGATTGGTAAAGGCGCGCCGTTCCAGCCAGGTGCGTCATGACAAGGCAATCAAACTAATGTAGGGGCAGACCCATGTGTCTGCCCTTTTGATAAATTTGAGAATTTTAAGCAACTTTTCAAAAATAGCGCCGAGAATGAGGTCACAAACTATGAAAAAAATGATCAGACATCTTTTAATTTTAGCGATAATCAGTTTAATTCCTGCACTTGTTTGGGCTGAGGCTGTAACTGATGAACAGAACCTCTCAGGCAAGTGCCGGGTCGCAAAGGTTCCGGCAAAAATCATCTGTAAGAAGGGGGGAGATCCGCTCTGCGTGAATACCCCTCCCGGAAGTGTTACTCAGGATTATCTGTTGCTCTCAGGCTTTGTTGATCGGAGCAACCCCCTGGGAAGCTTGCGCGTTTCTGTCCAAAATGATTACACAAAGGCCTCGGAGGTATTCTATTTATCCTCATATGAAAATGCCGTTGAAAGCTGTGATGCTGCCAGCCTTAAAAAGGATGGCGCATTTTGCATAGACGATGATGGAAAATACCTGGTCAGGGTGCCGCTCAAAGAGATGGGACCTTATACTATGGATGTTAGTGCCACGAGGGTTCAGGGAAGTGATTCAAAAAAGGCTGTCAGGACATCGAGAGTTGTTGCCCCTGAAGTGAAAAAGATAGAATTTTCTCCGAGCATAGATGGAAAAGAGGCTATCAAAGGCACGCATGTCGATGTTGTTTTGTCGCTACTCGATGAGGATTGTCATAATTGTGATTTTATTGGAGCATCAACCGGTGGAGTTGAAGTTACAGTGAGCAACACCATCACAGATGAAAAGGGAAATTCGAGGAGTGTAAGTTGTTCTGCCGATGTTGCATCTGAAGGTGAGGGCAAGTTCAGGGTTGGGACACCGATTCTCGAAGGAAAAAATAAATTTAGGATCAAAGTCTGCAATGCCGCGAATGAAAAAAACTGCAAACAATATAAGGAGATAGAATTTACAGTCGGAGGAAAAAGCGATGGTTTCAGGATTATAACACCGCCTCCTGCTGCCATCTATGATTCGAATTCATATCCTGAGATTCCCTTGTCATTTAGCTGGGGAGAACTTAGCAAGGATGAAATTATAAATATCAGACTAAACACTTTGGAACCAATTAAAGTGGAAGCGGGAACTGATGGAATATATAGAAAGAACATAGTTCCACAATTCGGTGTCAATATTGTAACAATAGAATCTTCCGAAAGTTCAATGGAATCAAAATCACTCGTCTTCGGTTGGGGGAGTGTTAATGCGATCTCTTCCAAGGGTGACAATCTCGCTTTTTCGATCAAGGCAGATACCTTCGAAAATAAAATATTGCCCAAACTGAACAGCTATCTCGCAAATGGAAAATGGCGGGAATTTTTGAAAAAGCTCGTCGATCTGAAGATGAAGGGGGCGAGCGGCTCCGAGATAATCGTCAGCACTGAACCCAAAATTGGTTCGGTGAGAATGGAAGATGTGAAGTTTGGCGCAGATGAATTTTCTTTCTCTCTCAATATCGATGATCTTTCTGTCTTTATAGATATCGCAGGAAACGGCCTTGAAGCGATTCCTCTGTTATTGTCCTTTGCCAAGATCAAAATCGATCTCACTTTTCAACAGAGTGTGAATGGTGAGGAAATATCATACCGCCTCTCGAGCCCTCATACGGATTGCGATTACATCGAAAGGGCATATTGCAAAAGTACTTTTGCCCCTATCATTCCGCAAAACTTTGCCGGCAACGCAAATCCGATAGGGGGATTTCTCGCCTGCAAGGCACCTTCCGGAAGGACTCTGAGCTCCGATATCGAAAAGTTCTGTAACAATTTTAACTCTATCGATGCCCAGACGGCGCTTTTGAGTGAGACTATTTTGGAGATAATCAATTCAACTATCTCGGGGGATAAGATTAAAGATTCATTAACAGCGTTTTTTAATAAAGGCGTGGAGGCTGAGCTGGAATATGGGTGTGAAGATGGAAGGACTGATTGCAGTTTCTTACAAAAGCAAGTTGGAAATCTTAAAATACCTTATATGCTCTCTTTCAAAAAGGGATTGTCATTTTCCACGAATGGTCTGACACTTGGAGCTGGTATCGCTTTTAATAAGGATGGAAAGATTGTTTCATCCCCTGATGAAGCTTTGGATTATAAGATTCCAGCTCTTGCCGACATTCGACTTGAGCTGCTCACGAATCTGATCAACAGGATGTTTTATATTCTTTCTCAGGGGGAGCCGGGGCATGCACCTCTTGATTTTAAAATAGACAGAGAATTTTTTAAGTCGATGGGTTTTGATACGCTCGAGAAATGCAAGACGGACGCTTCGAAGGAACCCGAGATGCTGTGCAAGATAAGGCCACGGGTAACTGAATTTCTTGGCTCAGGGCTTTCAAACTACGAATATTTTGATAACTACTATCCGATTCAGATACGCATACAACCCCTGAGACAGCTTCCTCCAATGATGTTTTTAAAGGGGGCTAATCAGCTACAGCTTCAGCTGGGCGGGATGAAAGTCTATTTTTATGCGCTGGATGTCGATAAGGATGCGGGAAAGGATGAGTACGGAAATTGGAAGGAGATTAAAAAGGATAAGGATGGAAAACCGTTGATTTTAAACCTGCGGCCTGACCAGTCAGATCCCACTAAAGGCCAGATTATCACAGCGGAGCTAAATTTTTTGCTTAACGTTGTGGTCGATGGGTTGTCTACAGACCCATCAGATCCTTCAAATGCAGTCATTAGATTAAAAATTGGGACTAATACCGGCGAATCGCCATTCAGACTTGAATTAAGAGCTGTAGCTGGCAGCAATTCTACCACTGTGCCAGATGACGATTTGATATCCTCTATTAGGCAAACGATATCCTTAGTGCTCAACACGTATGCAGATCCTAACAACCCAAAGATAATTTCGATTCCTTTACCAAAGGGTTTTGATTTGAGCAGTTATTCAGATCAGTTCGAAGCGCTCGGTCTAAAAAAGCTCGATCTCGACTTAGAAAAAACCCGCCTTGAATTCATACCCGATGATGGTTTGATCTTTTTGGATGTCGGTATCCTTGGTTTTTAAACAGGCGCTGAAATTAACCTAAAGTCTTTAATTGAAGGATACCAAATGCCATTATCCATTCCAATTTTTCTTTCTTTGCAATCTGCGAGGATAGGGTTTATGAGAGAGCCAATAATTTCTACAAAGGGCTTCTATTTGAGAAGGTTTTTGATATAGAATTAGTGAGTATTTACTTTTAGTATTCATGATACAGTTATAGAATGGAGGGAAAGAAATAATGTCATTGGAACCAAAAAAAACAGGGCTTAGTAATAGCCTGCTTCAAAGTGCTTTGAGAAAACGGAAATCCTCAATCACAGGTAAATCTGCACAATCAAAGGATTCGCGTTCAAAGCTTTCTCCATCTAACCGGGAATTTAAAAAGTTGATAGCAACAGGCCCTTCTCGCACAGGGAGAACAAAGGGTGGAGCAAGGCTGATTCCGATCAGCTATGGTAATATAGTCAGGCTGAGCAAAAACAAAAAGGCCTTCATCTTCGTAATTATTACAGATAAATCTGATTTGGCGAAATACCAAAATTCCAAAATAGATGTCGTCTATTCCACTTTGCAGGATTACGTAAGATTTTGGGGAAGCACAAGGCTCTGTAATGTTTTAAAGAGCGCATGGGGGCTTCCACAGGGAAATGTAGGGAAAGGCGCATGGTTTGTGATTCATAACAACAACAGAACTTCAGATTATGATGCATATAAATTAGTCTTCAAATTTTCGAAGTTTAGAGGCGTTTCCTACCTTCCGATCAGCAACGAACTCTATTCCAGTCTGGCGAATGTAAAGCAGGAAATACGCTTCATGCTGGCAGGTAAGGTGACAGATTTTAATGCCGTTGCCAAATCACCCAATTTAGAGTTTCCGGTTATATATTGTAGCTACAATTCATACAAGAGAGCCTGGAAAAAAGCGCTCTCTTCCTGGAATATGCCTGCAAATGCTAAACCTGGGCTTTGGAGTCTTCTGCATCAGTCTGGCAATACGAAGGATGTACAGCTTGTCATGAGCTTCAGTTCTGCTGTAGCTCCGCCTGCGGCAATTGTAAAACCGATTCAAAGACCATCGCCTCGGCTACCTGTAAGAAGAGTAGTTGTTTCTCCGTCGGCACTTACGCCAATTGGTCCCCTTCCATCGCTAACGGATTCACTAAAGAAAGCAGGGGATATCATAGCCTTTTTGGATGTTTTGCTGAGGAGGAAAGGTGAAGCTAAAAAACTCTCAAAGCTAAGGTTGAAAAATCTTTTCAATAGATCCTTTCTCAAGACGATAACATTTCTTGCCGCGCATCTGAAGAAAAATAATATGAACGGATACAATTGTTATGTAAAAAAAATATCTCAAATTAAGTATAGAAGGGTATTTAGAATGTACGGATTGGAAAGATACGGAATAAACGTTTTAAATTTTTTAAAGGAGTTTTCTGATTTTTCCAGAATTCTGCAAAAAGGTATCCTTGGTGAAATGGATGTCGCTCGAATTTTGCTTATAAGGAACGAATCTAAACGTGTAAAATCGCTGGTTCGCAAGGTTAACTCCTGGATAAAATTGCAGCAGGCAGCTCGAAGAAATAAAGTTGATATTCGATTTGATATTACATCCACATTTTTGCGAGGTCAAAAAATAAAATACTTCAAAAAAGCCGGGATGCGGATTGTTAAAGAATTGAATTCTATTTTTTCCACAACTCTACCTATTCAACCGGTGAGACAAACTATTACCATTAATCCAGAGATATCGAAGATCAAGAGAAAAAGTAAAGCAGCAAGGAAAAGGCCTGTTAAGGATTTTGGCGCAGAGTGAAATCACCATGCATACAAGGGGAATTTGACAAAGTTTGTAAAAACTAAAACCTCAAAACTTTCTCCAGGACTTCATTTTCTCCGATCTCGATATTGATCCACTTTTTCAGGGTCACGGCTAGTGCCGCATCATGGTAACTCACTTCCAGATAGTATTTACCCGGTTCGATGTCATAGATCTGCCAGTCATCGCCCGTTGTGCCGTTTATCAGTTCTGTATCGGATCCATATTCAAAGATCTTGAATTGAGTTGTGATTATTATGTTATTGGCCCCGCGCCCCATGAGTTTGATCTTACCGGTTGTAAACATCGCATCAAGGCTCACTGTTTTGCTCTCCTCGATCTTAATATCCTTTACAACTACAGTCGGCTTTCTGGGAGTTTTCGCTTTAAACTTTATGCCCTTGATATCATAAGTTCCAGGAGGAAGATCGAAGATCGCCCAATCCTCTCCCGGCTCTTGTTTTGCCACGAGTTCATCTCCCCCTGCGATGTACACGTCAAATTCGCTTTCAACAGGTCTCTCCTTTGAATCTATACCCCTGACGCGTATCATTCCAAGTGAGAATGTTCCTTTGATCTCGATCGGTTTGGGCTGAGGCTTTGTAAATTTGAGATCTGAAACTGTTTCAGATGGAAGGGGATCGTTTTTACTGCGCGTGATTTCTATAATGACATTATAGTCTCCGGGGGGAAGGCTTGTTAAAATAGGATCCCCGTTTTTACTCTCTATGGTCGCCAGAGGAGTTTGTGCTTCTCCTGTAGCAGTCGTGATAGTAAATCTGGCGGGAAGCTTGTTTTTCTTGGTATCGATAGCTAAAAACTTAGCTTCGATCAAAGTGAACTCGGCCTTCACATCCGTTGACTTTGCAGGGAGTATTTCTATCGTCTGTTGAGTGAGCGGTGGGATGGGAATGGTCTCATCCAAGCCCTCCATCCTGATTTCATATTTTCCCGGTTGCAGCTCAACCTGAGTCCCCTCCTTCGAAACCTCGAATGTCATGACCTCCTCCGGAGGTAATGTGGTCGTGAGAATGGTAGCTGTGAAAGGTGTCGGTTGGTTATTCGAAGAGATGCCGGATATATTCAGCATGCCCGGCTGGAAATAAAATAATTGAACCGTGCTCTCCGTGGGAGATATTTCAACATCCTTGAGCTGAACGGTATATTGGGAGGGCTCGTCGGTTCTGTAGGCCTTGATATCATATTTCCCGGGGGATAGGAGTGTCGACTGGAGTTCATCGAGCTGATCGACTGAAATCACAATCTCCTCGGTTCCCGCTTTGAAGACTTCGAATTTGCTAGGGATGAGTCCGTCATTTTCATCGACCGCTTTCAATGTCAACGGAGCCAACCCGAATTCAACCTCCTGAGCTATCTTTGTCCCCTCCTGAATTTCAACTCCCTTTACAATCTTGGCGGGAGGCGTTTTTTCTTTCGAATCCAGATATTCTATTCTCAGATCATAACTTCCGGGTGGAAGCGAGAAATGGCGGATGCCCAATGTTGTAGCCTCATCAACGATCTCTCCCGTCCCTGATTTTAAAATCGTGATTTTACTGGGAAGCGGCGAGGCGCCGTTTTTAACTTTGAGTTTTAAATTATAAGGAATTCCTGAATTTAGCGATTCTTCAATATTGCTGTAGAGTTCAGATGCATCCCGGGCGAGCCAGAATTTTCCGCCGCTTGCGCTAGCAATGCATTTGAGCTCCCGCTGGTTCTCCTCATCGAGATCGAAACCTATAACCTCGATCAGAATATCCTTCTTATCCTTCAACCAGTCGGTTATGAGGTTACAGGCATCCTTCTTACAACTGTCGCCGCCATCGGCTATGAGTAGGATGATCTTGTCACCCGACATATCCTTGGGAAAGTCGTCATACGAAGCCTTTATCGCATCGACGATCGAGCTCTCGCCATCAGGAGAGAGCTTCATGATGCTTTCGCTCAATTGGACCATATTGAGCTCGCCGATAGGATATATATCGTTGCTTTCAGAGCATTTCCCACCAAAGCTTCTTATGCCGATATTTCTTGGATGTTCTGGATCTGAGGCCGCATCCCCCAGAACGGTGAGCAACGAGTCAATGAGGCTTATGAATTTTGTGAGGGATGAGCCGGTCAAAAGGCCATCCATACTCCCAGAGGTGTCTATCAGGATATCGATGTTGGATTTTGTATCCAAAACCTTTGGCTTAAATGGAACCCTTTCAATCTCTGCAGCAGGGGTTTTTTGAGGCTCGCCGAGCTCCGGCGCCGGAATTGCGGATATCTTACCCCCTGTCGCAACTTGCGGTGCAGCGGGTGTTTCTGGTTTCTGGTCTCTGGCCTCTTTCCCCTCTGTCATTGGCGTTGCCGGTGGAGGCGAGGGTTGTTCAGGGGGCGGGGATGTCTTTGCAGGAGGCTCGAGTAAGATCGGCTGGGGAGAACTCACCCTTGGTGCCGGGGTCAACTCTCCTTGAGTCTCAACATCCTCTTTGCTACCCTTGCAATTAACGAACGCAAGGATAAGAAATAAGCTAAGTATTACATATAGAAATCTTCTTTTCATAAAGACCTCTGTATCATAACGGTATGAATTTGGAAAGCATACACTTTTTTGAATTTAAGACGCAACATTTTGGCGATTTTGCCGATAATATAGATAGGGGAAAAGGAAAAAATAATGGGATTAAAGCCAAATATAACAGGGATTGGTAATAGCCTGCCTAAAAGCCTATTAAAGGAAGACAACCGTACTTTAAGGCAAAAAAACACACCTAAAGATCCAAGAAAATCCGGTTCTACATATACCCAGGGAAGATCTGTTGCAACTGCTTCCGGATCGACTCCACCGACAAAAACGATTCACGGGGTAAGTATTACTCGTTTGACCTCCGTAGCCGGATTGACACGTCGAAGCAAACCCTTCGTCTTTGTAATAGTGAACAATATATCTGAACTATCGCAATACAGAAATTCCAGAGTCGATGTTGTCTATACAACTAAGCATATGTACGTAAATGGTTGGGGTATCAAAGGGGATGCAAATACGTTGAGCATCTGGGGGATGAAAGAGGGAGATATAGGAACCGGGGCTTGGCTGACAGTGAAAAATGGAAATTTGAGGGAGGCATTCAAGTGCTCATTTGTGGATGGAATACCTTATATTCCTTTAAAAGGGAGAGATATTGAAAAGCTGACCAAGATCGATTCCGAGTTCGTTTTGGTGTTAGGAAGAAATATTAATGATCTAAAGCGATTAAATTCTTCTCATCTCAATCATACAATAATCTATTGTGACCATCGCATGTATAAAAAAGTATGGAATTCGAAAGATGCTGGAGAAATTTTGGAGATCTGGGGGATGAATACAAATGCTAAGCCTGGTGCTTGGCAGCTTTCTTACGTAAATTATTATACAAAGACAGCACAGCTTCTTCAACGCTTTAGTGCTAGAGTTATAGCTAGACCTACACCGCCGGTAAGGCCGACTCCAAGGCCAGCAACGCCACCTGCACCGGGGAGAGCTGCCCCACCTCCACTAGCGCCGATTTCAACACCTCCATCCATCACAGATTTGCTTAAAAATGCGTCGGATACCCTGGCCTTTATAAAGGTTTTACGAGATTTTCCAGGAGAGGCTGTCAAGCTGCATCGAAAAAATAAATTACGGGGATTATTCTTTCAGTCTATACGTAAGACCGTGACCCTTACTGGTGAACATCTGAAAAATAATAGGGACGGGGAATATCAGAGATATCTAACCGGGCTAACCAGGGCTGCAAATAAAAGACTAATCCGTAAATATGGTTGGAGGAATATTTATCGCAAGCTCATCCAAATCCTGCGCCAATTTCCACAGTTTTCCGGCATTCTAAAAAAGAACATTCTTGATGGAGTATATGTTGCGCATATCCTTGCACAGAAAAACAATGCTGCCCGCATTAGAGTATTAGCTCAAAAATTGAGGAAATGGGTAGTAGCTCAAAAAGGTGCAGGAAGATCTAAGAGAGATGTTCTACTTGATATCTCGCCCCTCTTTCTGAGGGGGAGGAAAAAAAGATATATCAAACAAGCCGGGCTTCAGATAGTCCAAGAGTTGAATTCGATTTATAAGACAACTCCTGTTGTTGCTCCACGGCCAGCAACTCCTGTTGTTGCCACCCGACCGGTAAGACCTGTTATGCCTGCGAGGCCAGAACCTCGTAAGCCCACAGAGAGACAACTTGCAGCCGAACGGAAAAGTCTTCGAAAAGAAATTATTAAGGCGATGAGTCAGTTAAAAAAATCCCGCAATCTTGATGCTCTCGATAAATCTGCAGGAAAGGTTTTATCCCTTTACGACAGATACAAACAAATCGGGGGAAACGGGAAACTATCCTTTGAGACTATTAAAAGAGCATTTAGAGTTGTATTCGATAAGGAACTCAGAAAAATAAAGATTGCTGCAAGAAAATTCAGAAGGGCTCAAATCAGTTTTGAAGAATTTAACAGGGAATATGAGGCCTTGAGATCGTTTCTCTCAAGATATTCAAGCATGGTGAAGGGTGATTTTGTAAGAAGCGCCAAAAATCTCGATTCACTGATATCGGTCTATCTACGCGATACTAATGAAATCAGCACAAATGTTGATGTGATCCGT
>JBDRGF010000085.1:0-4999 GCA_043818055.1 Pseudomonadota bacterium
GGCGGCAAGGGTTTGCGAGTATGTCTGGTTTTGGACGGCATCGGAGAGAGAAGGGGTGGTGATGGAAGGTACTGGTGCCGATTCCGCCTGACATTCATTATTACAAGTCGCCTCGGTATAAGTACCACTGGCATCGGCGACACATTGATTATCGCTATTACAGAGATACTTCTGCGCGGAAGATTGATATGCCGTCGTCTTGCATTCAAATTGATACCACGGGACATCGGGATTGGTAATGCTCTCCTCGGCTAAGCTTTTTATAATCGTATTGGTGATAAGCCAGGAAGCGGAAATTATCACAACTCCCATGAACGTATTCCAAAATATCGTCTTACCTTGCGCAACCCATTCAGTATTTCCAGCACTAGCTAAAATCAAAAATCCGCCCCAGACAAAGAGTATTGCCGCGATTGGGGGCATCAGACCGACAAGAACAAAGTCAATTATATTTTTGAACAGCTTGAACAGATCGCAACGAGTGCAGGACTGGGTGTAGTCGTGAGCATCCGGATTCTCTTGCGTTGGCACTTTCGGCAGTTCGACACCGCTTGAATCTTTAGGCTGACTATTTAATCCGCAGGGGACTATCGGCCACCAAGAGGGAGCGGCCCGCACAAAAACAGGCAAAAAAATAAAAGTAATAGCAAGTAAAACTACTATTTTTTTGCCTGTTTTCATAATTTCTAAATCCCAATATATAAACTCTAAACAATCTCTAAATTCAAAATTTTAATGTCAAAACGATTTTATTATTTTGAATTTTAATCATTTGGATTTACTTAGGATTTAGGATTTCGTGCTTAGGATTTACCTTTGCCGCGACATCAGAACATCTACTCTTGCTTCGGCGTTTTGGAGCGCTTCTCTTATGGTTGCGCGCCTATAGTTAACATCATCTATCATGTCGGCAAATATTGTCTCAATCGCGGTGTTGTCTATCTGAAACCAGGAACGGGCCGACAGCGCCTGAAGAGCAAATACGCCTAAATCAAGATCATTTCTCTGAAGTTCTATCAGATCGCGGCGCGCGGCGGGCCTTAATGTGGCGTTCAGATAATTTGACGCGCCGTCTTTGGAAGTCAGATAAATCAAAAATCTCCAGGCATCATTTGCAGATTGCGATTGATTTGACACCGTTACGGCCCAATAATTGGCGTATGTTCTAATGTCAGATGATGATATTTGAGGCATTGGCGCAACGCCGAAATTAAGCCGTGCGGCCTTTGCTTTCAGGACCGGAATTTGATGAGAATAATTAAGCATCATCGCCGTTTTTCCTTCAGCGAAAGCGTCTATTGAATAATACTGGGCATCGTTCCAGGTATAGGTTCGGACCGATGGATTGGCAAAATCAGTGTAAAATTTCAAAGCGATCTCGCCGACAGCCGTATTATTCACCGTGCGGGAGAATGTCGCGCTTGAATTTCCGGCGTCAGTCATCTGGACTCCGCTCTGGATCATCAGATTTGTTAAAATATCGGTTGAGCGATTAATGTTTCTTGCCGTGCCTATCGCCGCCGCCGACTGAACTATATTACCGGATCCGTCCAGACGGGTTATTGTCTCAACGTCCGAATTAAATTCTTCCCAAGTTTGAGCAGGCCGGGTGATGCCGGCATTGTTAAGCAGATCTTTGTTGTAATAAAGGGCCAATGTGTCCACATAAAGGGGGAGGCCGTAAATCTTGTTGCCATAAATCAAATCCTGCGCGGTAACATCAACAAACTGATCTTGAAAATCTTTTAATGTCATTAGGCCGCCGTATTCGGGGAATTGTTCGGGCAAAGGAGTCATTTTATCCCCATGCTTGGGCAGCCATGTATTATGCATCATAAAAATATCCGGTCCGGTTCCGGCAGCCAAAGCATCCAAAAGAGATCTCTCGTAGTCCTCATAAGAAAACATCCGATAAACAATTTTGATGTTGGGATTTTGCGCCTGAAAGTCCCTGAATATCGGGTCGTAAACGCTTTTTTGATCAAAAACCCCCCAGAACTGGAGCGTAACCGGCTGATTTGAACCGCCGCCGCCGATACTTCTGATAATCAAAATTACCGTAAGAAAAATCACTAAACCAATTACTCCCGCCAAAATGTAGAATAGTTTATTGGTATTCATTCGGAAATTTACAATTTACAAATTTACAATTTTCAATGAACCTGCCGGCCGGCAGGCAGGTGTATTAATTGATCAATTGGGTTATTGAAAAATTTATTGTAAATTGAAATATTGATCATTGAAAATTATTTTGTAAATATCATTCCGTAATGGAATTGACCGGCGTCAATAGATTTTTCAAAAATCAACCCTTCTCCGACCACTAAGGCGCTCATGGCCGTTTCTTCAGTTCTCATTTCGTCCGGCGGTCCGAACCCTCCCGTTCCCAATCGCCAATCTATCAAAATCATCCTGCCGCCGTCTTTAAGAATTCTTTTGGCTTCTTTTATTATTTCTACTTTTTTATCCGACTGGAAAAGTATGTTGGCCAGCAATACCATGTCTTGACTGTTATCCGAAAGCCCTGATCCTCCCGCAACTTCCAGATTAGCCCTGATTATTTCTATATTTTTAAGATCGGTCGCCCGAGCTTTTATTTTAACGCTATCAAGAGCCGTTTCCTGGACATCAAGAGCGTAAACCCTGCCATTTTCTCCAACTAATCGGCCTAAGAGAATGGTGAAATATCCCGCGCCGGAACCAAAATCAGCAACGGACATTCCCTCGCCAACTCCAAATTCACTGACAATTTTATCAGGATTTAAAAACCCGCCCGTATTGAACAGGTCCGTTCGGGCAGGCCCGCCCGTTCCAGAGGAGTTAAGAGCCGGAGCTATCGGCGTATTTGTTAACTGCATACCCAGTATATCAACTTCCAGATATTACTCTGGCGTTGATTTTGTTAATTTATTTACTCAGTAATAGCTTCTATATTGGTTAGACAATATTCAAAAGGAATAAAGCTCAGCCAACTGGAAGTTGTATTACTGGGCATAATTAAATTTTACCACGCAATAGAGGATAAGTTATCTACACCATCGCGCTAAACTACCACTACTGACGCCAGACCGTCGCCGGCATCTAAGCGCATTACCCTGACACCTTGAGTCGCTCTACCTAATACAGAAACGCTATTTATGGAAGTTCTTATCACTTGGCCCTTTCTGGATACGGCAATAAGCTCTTTATTTTCTTCCGAAGTTATGTGAGCAGAAACTAATTTGCCGGTCTTTGACGTAAGTTTGGCAGTCATAATTCCTTTTCCGCCGCGGGATTGAACTTTATAGAATTTTATATCCGTTCGCTTGCCGTACCCGTTTTCCATTACCGCCAAAAGACGGAGTCCTTTTTCAACTCCTGAAGGAATAACGTCGGCTCCGACTACTTTTTGACCCTTCTCTAGACGAATCCCGATAACCCCCGAAGCGGCTCTTCCCATGGGTCGGACATCTTTTTCTTTGAACCTGATGGAGCTGCCGTCAGATGTAACCAAAACCATTTGGTCGTCCCCCGAAGTTGTGAGTACCCAGCGTAATTCATCGTCTCCCTTAAGCTTAATACCCAATATTCCATTTTTCCTGACTTGAGAAAAAGCGTCTATGTCCACCTTTTTGATTATCCCGTTGGCAGTTGCCATAAAAAGATACCGGCTGCTTTTTTTATCCTTAGGTATGGGGATAACCGCCGTAATCAAGTCGGATGATGAGACCTGGAGAAAATTTACTATCGCTTTCCCTTTTGATTGGCGGGATGACTCCGGTACTTCGTAGCCCTTGGTCTGGAAAATCTTTCCGGAATTAGTAAAGAAAAGAAGGTTGTCATGGGTATTGGCCATAAAAAACTGCGACACTACATCTTCTTCTTTTGTAGCCATGCCGATAAGGCCTTTCCCTCCACGCTTTTGCGATTTTAAATCTTCCGGAGGCATTCTCTTGATATATCCTCCCCGAGTCAGCATAAACAGCGAATCCTCTTCCAAAATCAGCTCTTCTTCCCCTATTTCCCTTAGGGCGGATTTTACTACTTTAGTTTTTCTCTTGTCGCCAAATTTTTCTCTTATCTCTTTGAATTCATCTTTTATCACTCCCAATATCTTCTTCGGACTGGCTAACAAATCTTCCAGATAGGCGATGAGTTTTTCCTTCTCCTTAAGTTCGTCGTTAATTTTTTTCCTCTCCAGTCCGGCTAAGGCCTGGAGTTTCATTTCCAGAATGGCATTTGTCTGTTTGTCGGAGAATTTAAACTTCTTAATTAAGTTATTAAAGGCGTCCTCCTTTGACTCGGAAGCTCTGATTATTTTTATTATCTCATCAATATGGTCAAGAGCCTTTTTGAGCCCTTCTAAAATATGGGCTCTTTCTTTGGTTTTATTCAAATCGTAACGCGTCCTTCTGGTAACGACCTGGACTCTATGCTCAATAAACTTCTCAAGCAATCCTTTCAGTCCCATTATCTGGGGCTGAATTCCGTCTATTAAAGCCAGAAGATTGAAGTGAAAGGCCTTCTGAAGCTCCGTATATTTAAAAAGCTGATTTAATACTTTTCTTGGAAACGCATCCTGTTTTAGGTCAACGGCAATTCTTAAGCCGTCCTTATCCGATTCATCCCTAATGTCTTTTATGCCTTCAATTTTTTTGTCTTTTACAAGATCGGCGATCTTTATTATCAATTCCGCCTTGTTGACCTGATAGGGTATCTCGGTAATTATTATCTGAAAACCCCCGCCCGAACGACCGTCCGGTCGGGCAGGTTTTTTATTCTCAACAATATCGGCCTGACCTCTTATCAATATCGGACCCCGTCCGGTGGCATAGGCATTAAGAATATCTTTCTCGTTATAAATTATTCCTCCGGTCGGGAAATCGGGGCCTTTTATGAATTGGGTCAGCTCTTTTACGTCGGCGTCTTTGTTCTCTATTAAATGGGTTAGCGCGTCCAGTACCTCTCCAAGATTGTGAGGCGGGATATTTGTCGCCATACCGACGGCAATTCCCATTGA
>JBDRGF010000086.1:0-3777 GCA_043818055.1 Pseudomonadota bacterium
GTTGTTGAATGAAAATAATTGAGGAGTTAACGGAGGAAAACTTATGTTGCAATGTGGGCAGGCATGTTTCTCGCTCAAAAGAATCGCATCCCCCGACTCAGGTTCTACTGTGACAGTTCCTTCGCCCTCCTTGAGGGCTGTAGTGAGAGAATCGGAGAGCCTCTTTTCGACTCCATCCTTTATGACGAGCTTGTCGACGAAGAGCTCGATCGTATGTTTGCGCTTCTTGTCGAGTTTCGGCAGCTCATGGAGATCGCATATTGTTCCGTCGATCCGGGCCCTGACATATCCATCCTTTGCGAGTCTGCTCAATATTTTTTCATGCTCTCCCTTTCGTTGAACAATAACAGGGGAGAGGATCGTGATCTTTGTCTGTTTAGGAAGCTTGAGGATGATCTTTATCATCTGCGTGATCGTCTGCGCTGATATCTTTCTTCCGCAGCCTGTACAATGCGGTTCGCCCACTCTTGCGAAGAGTACCCTCAAATAGTCATAGACTTCTGTCGTCGTGCCGACTGTCGATCTTGGATTTCTGCTCAAGGTCCTCTGTTCGATCGAGATAGAAGGGGAGAGCCCATCGATGGAATCGACATCCGGTTTTTCCATGAGCTCTAAAAACTGCCTCGCATATGTGGAAAGCGATTCGACATATCTTCTCTGACCCTCTGCATAGATAGTGTCGAAGGCAAGCGACGATTTCCCCGACCCGGAGACGCCAGTGATGACGACAAGCTCATTTCGAGGAATCGTAACATCGATCCCTTTGAGATTATGCATGCGAGCGCCGCGAACAAAGATACAGTCGCTGGTCGCTCGTCTCTGGTTGCTGGTTAAACTAGATTTTTTAGACATATTTTATAAAAATTTTGCTTTTCACCAGAAACTTTATCGCTAGTAACCAACCAGCGACAAGTTAACCGGCGACTAGCAACGGTTTTTAGAGTCCCAACATCTCTTTCCCCTTCGCTATCATCTTTTCGATCTTGTCAGGTGTAGGGCCTTCAGCGTAGATACGGACCAGAGGCTCGGTTCCCGATTTTCGGAAGAGCATCCAGCTGTCATCCTCGAAGAGGAAGTGATGTCCATCCATCGTATTGTGCTCTACTACCTTCTTGCCGTCGAATTCTTTGATGGAAAGGGTCTTGAAATGTTCCGTGGCTTTTTTCATATCATCCTGCGACAATTTCAGATCGAGTCTTCTATAATAGCATGGCCCGACATCCTTTTGTAGTTCAGCGACAAGCTGACTCAGCGGTTTTTTATTCGTCGCCATCAGCTCGAGCAGCAGCAAACCCGATAGAATCCCATCCCTCTCGGGTATGTGCCTTGGTAGACCAAAGCCTCCGCTCTCCTCGCCACCTATCAAAACTCCAGGCTCATTCATGGCCGGGCTTATATATTTAAATCCGACTGGAACGGTTTTCACCTCTAAGTTATATTTTTTTCCGAGTCTGTTTAGCATCTGAGTTGTAGAGATAGATTTTATTATGGTTCCCTTCCACCCCTTGTTCTCAACGATGTGTTTGATGAGCAGCGAATATATTTCATGTGTAGTGACATATTTTCCATTCTCGTCGACCGCCCCAGCGCGATCGGCGTCGCCATCGGTTACGAGGCCGCAGAGGTAGTCTCCCTTTTTAATCTTCTCCATCAATTCGTTGACATATGGTGGAATCGGCTCGGGATGAAGTCCACCGAAATTGGTGTCGGCTGTGTTGTGGATCTCCTCGGCCATATCATCAATCATCAGCGGATAGAATCCGCATCCCGATCCGTACAGCGGATCGATGAGAACATGTTTTTTTAATGTCTTGATGACATCGATATCCACGAGCTTCTTTATGCTCTCGGCATACTCGCCGTAAGGATTGTAGTATTTTATCTTTCCATCGAGAGAACCCTTCGACTCCTTTATCTCCCTCTTCGACTCGTCGTTGAGAGTGATCTGCTTTTCAATTTTCGTGACATAGTCGCTGCTGGATGCCCCGCCGCTAGACTCCTTGAATTTGATCCCGTTCCACTCGGGCGGATTGTGGCTCGCCGTGACCATGATGCCGGCTGTCAGCTTGTGATTTTTTACCATCCACGAAACCTCAGGAGTAGGGCAAAAACCCTCGCTCAACATTACAGGGATATTATTGGCAACCAGGACGTTCGCAATCATCTCCGCTGTCTCTTTTGAATTCCTTCTCCTGTCATAGCCAATAGCCACCCCTTTGCCGGTATTCTTGAGAGTCGGATATAGGTCGGCGAAGGCCTGTGTCACCCTCTTTATATTCTCGGGTATGAAATCCTTGTCGATTATAGCTCGCCATCCATCCGTACCAAATTTGATATCGTCTTTCATAATTTTCCCTCCAAGATGTTATGGTTTTTAAATTGGACATCTCTAAAAACCTCTATTTTTCTCCTATGGTGTCATTGCGAGGAGCCATGATGGCGACGTGGCAATCTAGGGTTTACAAGAATTGCCATTAAGATCGCGATTTCTCCATCCAAAAGGCTGGCGATGACAAATTGGAGTTTTTTTAGAGACGCCAAATTATAAAGCGCCATATGGTGCCTTTTGAGGCAATTAAATGCAAGGGATAATAGGGGTGTGGGTAGATGAGGGTTGGAAGAACATCGGTAAGTTAAAATACAGAGTTGGAAATAAGATCCATAGATTGGTCTTTTTATTGTGGATGATTATTGACATGCTCATGCTTCTGAGCAAAATTGATTCGGATTTTGAGTGGAGGAAAAATGCAAAACGATTTAATCGAAAATATCCGGTCTGAGGCTAAGAGTTTTTTCGAAGAATCAAGCGGCTGTCATGACTGGAGCCATGTTGAGAGGGTGCGAAATATTGCGATCCGGATTGGGACAAAAGAGAACGCCCGCCTCGATATAATAGAAATTGCTGCGCTCCTACACGATATCGCCCGCCCTGATGAGATGAATGCGAAGGGGGAGTTCTGCCATGCGAAGGAGGGGGCAAGTCGTTCTGTTGGGATACTAAAGAAATATGATATTTCTGATCAGGACATGCAGAATATCATCCATTGTATAGAGACGCATCGGTTCAGGAGCAATAATCCTCCAAAGACCCTTGAGGCAAAGGTTCTCTTCGATGCCGATAAGATGGATGCGATTGGAGCTGTCGGTATCGGCCGTAATTTTCTCTTTGCAGGGAGCGCAGGCGCAAACAGGATGTACACGGGAAAAGAAAAGGACATCGCCGAGGCTAAAGTCGATTACGCCTATACAGATGATGATACTGCTATTATGGAATATGAGGCCAAACTCAAACATCTCAAGGGGAGGATGTTAACAAAGGCAGGCAAAGAGATGGCAGAGGTAAGGCACAAATTCATGGAAGAATTTTTCAACCGTTTTTGGGGTGAAGTCTCGGGAGATATCTAAAAAATCACTTATTGCAGTTGAGTATGGTCGAGCCCAAGCGCTTTTTGTAAATCAGAAATCCACCTCTCAATCGGAAGGGCTGCGGTTGCAGGTCCAAAAGAGGTGTTTCTTATTTCTTCTTCAGCCTTACGATAAATTTGCATGCGTTTGGCTGGTTCTCTTTTCGCATCTTCAGTAGCATTGGCTATGAGTGATTGTATGCGCTTTTCGATTTGAGAGAAACCTTCAGATAATCTTTGTTCGCGACTGGCCCATGCCTTGTCGATCAATTTTCTTCGCTCATCTAAAGTGCGTGCTTTTTTCCACTCATCAGGGGAGATCATCTCACCAATCTCCGGTTGAATTTCGATTGGCGGATAGGGGGCTTTGAGC
>JBDRGF010000087.1:0-6249 GCA_043818055.1 Pseudomonadota bacterium
TAGCGTTCTTTATCTTCCAGATTCAAATCATCCCCTCTCAGTATGTATGGTGGAAGGGGTGGAATCCCATGTTTGTCGAGTTTGCTTGTGATATCGTCACAATCGAACTGTAAAATTATGTTATCTGATTTTTTGTCCACGACCGTCGCATAAAACCCTTCTGCAAATTCAATCTTCTCCCCGATCTTTATTCTCTTTGTTCTAGTAGCGATCGCACACCACAATCCACTCCTATCAATTTCATTGAGGAGCAATATGCTGATCCTACCGCCGCTCATCCTCTTTCCAATAAGCCTTGCAGGTATCACCTTTGAATCATTGAAAATGAGAAGATCTCCCTCTCTTAAGAATTCAACGATGTCGCTGATCTTGTTATGAGAGAGAGTTTGCGATCTCCTCTCCACGACCATCATCCTGCTCGCGTCACGCCTCTCAAGCGGCTCCTGCGCTATCAGCTCTTTGGGGTATGTGTAGTTAAAGTCATTTAGATGCATAATGAACTAGCTGTAAGCTATAAGCTGTAAGTTATAAGTAAAACCAAATGCAGGCCTTATAGCTTAAAGCTTACAGCTTATAGCTGATTAATAGAACTTCACCACCTTCGTTCCATTATAGTAAAAATCGAGTATCTCTTTATACTTTTTGCCGGCCTCTGCCATTCCCTTCGCTCCCCACTGGCACATGCCGACGCCGTGTCCTGAACCCCTGCCGGAGAATGAGACATCTGTTTTCGACTCTTCGAGCTCAAACCATGTGCTCCTCAAGTTTTGATATCCGAGGAGCTCTCTCAATTTATTCGCGCCGATAAGCTGCATATTGTGGTCATCTACAAACATCAACTTGTCATTTCTTGGCGAATTTTCAAAACCTGTTGTTGAAATCTCGAAATTATCCCCTATCGGATATCCATTTTTCGATAAAACTTCTGCAATTGACCTCTTTGGCACCTTATAATTCCAACTGAATTTGGCGTATTTTTTACAATATGGGTCTGTCACCGTTTTGAAATCATCAGACCTGCTCCATACATTGGATGCCTTTTCCGTCTTTCCTCCACAACAGCTGTGAAAATAGGCATGAAATATCTTTCCATCTTTCAAAAGTATCTCCCCCCTCGTCGATATCACAGCCTTTTTCGCAACCGCGTTTTGCTTTTGGGCTCCGTGATAGACCTGGTCGTGCACAGTTGCGACGACGTCGAAGGGCTCCCTGTCTTTACGCGCCATCTTCTGCCTCATGGCATATGTCCTTGAAGCTACTGCTTGAGCTTTAGCTGCGACGAGCGGCCACTTGCTTGGCAATTCCGAGCCGACTATCCCGATGAGATATTGTTCCATCCCCATGGGGTTTATGATGAGGACCTTACCCTTATCGATCATAAGGTTGAAAGGTGCGTGATAGATGGCATTCTTATATTTTATAAAGTCGCCTTTTGAGGTGATTTCCAGGGTTGTCTCATTCGTCGACACGCCGTTGATGGCTAACTTCCCTTTGGATATCGATATGTTAGCCGATGTAAACGATTTTAAGAAGCCGCTGCTTCCTTTGAAAGTTATCTCGCCGGCCTCAGCGCTGATAGTGGCCGGATTTTTGTTGCGATCTATGAGAATCCGGATATCAGGTTCGGCATATGCTTGAAATGAAAGCATATGCAGCATAATATTGATGACAAATATTGTGAAGATGGATATTCGTAGCATGTGAACGCATGCCAACATAACTGATGGAAAAAATCTAGCAACTTTTTGTTTTTTTGACCGATATATCAATTGGCAGCATTCAATGAGAAAAGGGGTGGCCTTTCGCAATGGAGAACATTAAAAAGGGGGAAAGGTTATATTTTTCGATACCTATCAAGGTGATAATCTTCAGCGGGCTCGTATATCTAATTACCTGGCTGATGGGATTTGCCATGCGGGAGTTTGGCGGTCTCAATTTTAATCTAACGATATTTGGCATAAAGCTTGAACATATTTATATCCTTCTGCAAGTCATGTTGATCTCTCTGACCGCGACAATCACCACATATATCTTTCTCGACAGGCCTTTGAATCTTCTTAGGGAGGCATTTACAAGGGTCGAGAATGGGGATTTTCTGATTCGTGTTCCGGTCATATCAAACGATGAGCTGGGGCTCGTTACCGACAGTTTCAACAAAATGCTCTCTCACATCACCGATCTATCCGTAAATAAGATTGAAGCCCAGCAGGAGCTTGAGCTCGCCCAGCAGGATCAGCAGCTCAAAAGAAAGCTCGAGAAGAAGACCTATGACATGGAACGCTTCAACAGGGAGTTAGAGTCTGCGGTGAAGGACCTCTCGATGATATACGAGATAGGTCAGGAAGTTTCGACGATGGTCGATCTCGAAACGCTCTACAAGAGTATCACCGAGACCCTTAAAAAATTTCTACACATCAATCAGTTTGCGATAATGGAGTATGACAGCAAGGAAGGGAAACTGTTTGTTAAGTCTGCCTACGGGTTTCAGAACGACGATCAATTTCTGCAGAACACATATCGAAGGGGAGAAGGGATCTTTGGTTTAGCCGTCGAGGAGAGAAAGACCTTCTACAGCAAGGACAGCGTGAACGATTCGCGCTTTTATTCATTCTATGGAAGCCGTTTTGAGGTGAGTCAGTCATTTGTCTCTATACCGCTGATCTACAAAGGAGCGGCTTTGGGCGTTGTCAATTTTGGAAGAATCGGGGTAGACAGCTTTTCAGAATCGGATCTCAAGATGTTAGAGCTCGTGACGGGACAGATCGCTCTGGCGCTCGCTAATGCAAAACTATACACGCAAACGAGAGAGCTCTCCTTCACGGATGAGCTGACAAATGTTTATAACCGCAGGCATTTTCATCATATGCTTCAGATAGAGTGGAAGAGGGCAGTGCGATTTCAGAGGGATCTCTCAGGTATCATGATCGATGTCGATTATTTTAAAAAGTTCAACGACACATTCGGCCATCCCAAAGGCGATCAGGTTCTCAGAGAGATCGGCGCTCTTCTCAAAGCAAATTTGCGAGAGGTCGATACAGTTTCACGATTTGGCGGGGAGGAATTTTTTCTATTGCTTCCTGATACCGACAAACACGGAGCTCTCGCCGTGGCCGAAAAGGTGCGTAAGCTTGTGGAGGAGGGGAACATCGGTGGAGGGAGAGAAAAGGGTCTGAATGTGACTATCAGCGCAGGCATCTCCTCATATCCCGATAACGTCGAAGAACTGGAAGAACTCATAGACAACGCCGACATCGCTTTATACAGAGCGAAAGAGGCAGGACGAAATCGCGTTTTCGCATACGAGCACGAAGAGAATACCGAAGTCACCAATAATTCCATAGAACCCTTCGCAGAGGAAGTCACTCAGGAAATAGAAAACAAGCGAGCATAAATTATTAAATCAAATCAAAAATTAAAAGCTCATATGGAATAGTCAAATCCCTCAGAGATAAAAATTGACATAAAAATTGAGGGTGCTAGCTTTCCTTCAACAGGGAGGCTATTATGCTGAAAGAGGTTGTCAGTTTTCAGTTGTCAGCATTCAGCCGGATAATAACACTCATTTTACTTGTTCTAATTGTAAGTTGCGGATCCAAAGGCAACGATACCATTCAAGAAGATATCACAACACCTACAAGCAAAGAAATCACACCAGAAGATATGATCATGTCTGATCGTTATCTCGGCGAGCTTGTTGTGCATTTCAGGGATGATTTGGTGGTGAGGTTATCTTCTTCACCCCCACCCGACCTCCCCCATCAAGAGGGAGGGGCATTTATAATACCCCCACGCACATATGAGAGACAATTTGAAGTGCGGAATTTCTATTATCAAAGCCTTGCAGATGATTTGAACAGAATCCTCGAAGAACACCCGTCACTTGAGGTGAAAAGATATCTCAGTATAGATCAGGACGTTTATGATATATTCAAACGCGATCTTGAGGAGCTGAACTCCGAGGAGCTTCCCGATCTCAACTCTATCTATTATTTTAAGGCAGAACCTAAAGAAGCACTTCTTCTATACAACAAACTAAAAGATTTCTACGGTGTTGAATATATCTATCCCCACCTACAAAAGGTACTCACAGCAACAACGACACCCGATCTTTCATCTCAGCAGGGGTATCTGACAGCAAGTGGCGGTATAGATGCAGTGTATGCCTGGAATCAGGGTGTAACTGGAAAAGGCGTCCATGTGTATGATGAAGATATGGCGTTTAATTTTTTTCATGAAGACCTGCAACTCGACTACACAGTATATGATGAAAAAAATAATCCAAAGGGATCACTTGTAAATAGCATATCATCATTAGCCGATCATCTACCTATGGATAAGCAGCCCTACTATATATCATGTGGCATAGAGTGCATGTATCTCGCCATAGCTCACGGGACATCTGTTGCAGGTATCGTCAACGCCTCACACAACAATGGTTCAGGGAATTTTGGTGTTAAAGGCATTGCGTCAGATGCGAAATTATTAGCCGGAGTAGTGCCTGTATCTGAAAGAAAAACAGCACTTTTTCCATTGAAGTTGGAAGTTGGAGAAACAAACACATTCCCCGGCTCGGTATTGCTTATCGAATCCGCAGTTGTGGGCAAGGATGGAAAGATCGATTGTAAGTTGGGAGAACCTTGTTACGACAAAGGCCAACTCCCATGTGAAGTCGTTCCTGACGAGATGAAATATTATCAAACATTATCAGCTATTGGTATCACTGTCGTTGAAGGAGCAGCAAACGGCGGATTGGATATAGGCGATCCTTCGCAATATACAGGCAAATGGAGTGTCTGGGTCAATCCGACGACACAGGACAGCGGTGCTATTTTGGTAGGTGCGAGCGAAGGTGCTAACATGATGAAAGCGAACTTTAGCAACTACAGTTCAAGGTTAGATGCATATTCATGGGGCGGCGGTGTTATTACAACATCATACCCATTTCAATATATCGAAGCCTCCAAAAACCCCTTTTATTGGAGCGGTCCGAACGGACCACCATCACAAAACCCAGTGAACGATAAACATAAGTTTTACACGAACCGCTTTGGCGGCACATCGGCTGCAACTGCTATCGTTGGTGGAGCTGTCACACTGGCACAGAGTAGATTCATGACTCTCGCGGGAAACGGTCGTATGAGATACCTCATGCCGAAAAAGATGCGAGAACTTATCAGATCAAGCGGTGATAGTCAGAAGGATACAACAGGCCAGAACATCGGTGTTCAGCCGAAGATGGATAGGCTATTGAAGGCAGTTGATAACTACTGGCAGACTATTTCTGCAAAATATCCAGCGTTGAAACAAAATCCGAAACAGTTGAGCAATATCAATCGCATGACCAAAGCTGATATCATATCGATGCGCTCAGAGGGAGTAGGGCTGGTCTGCATAAAATACGATCCTGACGGCAGCTCAAGCGATCCGTTGTGTTCAGATGACCTCCTCTGGCCGAGGGCAGATCAGATGAGCGTTGATATGGATATCGACGGCGATGGCTTGATGGATCTGGTAAGCTGGAAGAGGGGTGAGTTTAAGATAGATTTAAGCTCAAAGGGTGCCGATGCGGCATGGTGTTCCGATCTCAAGGGAGTGAGGGAGACAGATGGCTATTGTGATAAATTTCCAGAGAAATATGGTTCGTGGGATATCGTGATCAAATATAACCAGCTCAACAGCAAATGGGTCTTGCCATACGTTAAAGATATGGATGCGGATCACCGATCAGATCTCATGCTCTACGATAAAGAACATGGCAGGTGGTATATCGAATATATGAACGTCGATTATTTAAACGGAAATGAAAATAATATCGTATCCTGGGATAAGACATTGCAATACGACTGGAAAGACGAACTCAACATCGACCCATGGAAGAGCAAATACTCGAGGCCTGCGGTGAGCGATTTGGCAAGTCCCTATAAAAACAACAAGGGAATATATTACAGCGATGGCTGGGCGGATATATCTATTTTATGTTCAGATGGCTACTGGCGAGTTGATCTTGGTGGACCAAATGGCCCAGATGGCACATGGGATATCAAAGCGAAATATCTGACAGATGATCAGCTGAAAGAAGCTCCGGGCTGGGCATATCAGACGTATGTAAGTTCGATATTAGGTGGTCACACAGAAATTGGGAAAAAAGAATATGATCATGAAACTTTCTATGTGAAAATTCCGGATACGATAAATGGAGCAGGAAAAGTTTTAGTCTGGGCTGGGGGGGTAGGATATGTTGAGGCTTTC
>JBDRGF010000088.1:0-22365 GCA_043818055.1 Pseudomonadota bacterium
AGCGCCATCGGGCCGTCGTAGTGCGAGGCGTTTGAGACATCCATAGCAAAGAGTCTGCACATGAGGCTCTGATATTCAAAGATCGCCTGAAGTGTTCCCTGGCTGACCTCCGGCTGGTACGGCGTGTAAGGTGTAACAAATTCCGAGCGGCTAGCGAGTTGCGATACCGCCGATGGAACGTAGTGGCGATATGCCCCGGCGCCGATGAACGATCGTTCCGGTGATGACATCTTGTTTTTGCTCGCGAGGCTTGTCATGTGTCTCACGAGATCAATCTCCACCATACCATCGGGCAATCCGAGCTTCCCTTTCACTTTTAATTTATCGGGAATATTTCTGAAAAGATCATCGAGCTTTTCGACCCCTACGGTCTTTAACATCTCCGAGATTTCAGATTCGGTGTGCGGAATGTATGGCATTTAGGCTGACTCCTCAGCGACGAATTTTTCATAATTGGTATTGCTCATAAGCGTTGCGATTTCGCTTTTTCCCGCATCGTCGAGTTCAATCTTCACCATCCAGCCCTCATTATAGCAGTCCTGATTTATCTGTTCCGGCGTATCGCCCAGCGATGTATTTGTCTGGAGTATTTTTCCGGAGAGCGGCATGTGACAGTCGGAGACCGATTTTACAGATTCGACGACGCCATAAACATCTCCTTTATTTAGTACATCGCCATCACTTGGCAACTCGACGAAGACTATGTCTCCAAGCTTGCCCTGTGCGTAGTCGGTGATGCCTATAGTTGCAACATTTCCCTCGATCGATATCCATTCATGATCATCAGAATATTTCAGATTGTCCGGTGTATTCATCACTATCCTCCTGTTTTTTTTGACTACCCCTCCTTGCTAAGGAGGGGCTAGGGGAGGTGTTTTTGAATCTTTTTGACCCCACCCAACCTCCCCCTGTTATACAACAGGGCATGCCTTAGCAAGGGGAGGCGCTATTATATTTACCTGCTTTTTTTAACAAATGGTGTTTCAACAACTTTTGCCTTTTTCAATTTTCCTCTGATATCTATTTCTATCGTAGTATCAACTTTATTAAGCTCAAACGGCACATAGCCTATTCCTATCGATTTGCCGAGGGTAGGGGAGTGTGTTCCGCTCGTGACCTCTCCAACTTTTTTGCCATTGATGCAGATCGGGTAGCCGTGCCTTGGAATCCCCTTATCCACCATCTCAAAGCCGACGGAGGATCTTTGAATTCCCTCTTTTTGAATTGTGAGGAGTTTATCCCTTCCTATGAATTCACCTTTATTGAGCTTCACTACCCATGAGAGCCCCGCTTCCAGCGGGTTTGTCTCATTTGAAATATCGTTCCCGTAGAGCGAGTACTTCATTTCGAGACGAAGCGTATCGCGGGCGCCGAGCCCAATCGGTTCGATGCCATATTTTTCGCCGGCCTTCATTATAGCCTGCCATACCTTCGCTGAGTCATCTGATGCAGAAAAAAGTTCGAAGCCATCCTCGCCGGTGTATCCCGTCCGAGCGATAATCACATTTTCGATATCATCGATATTTGAGATGATGAATGAAAATCGTTTCAATTGTGTGAGATCGGTTTTCGTCAGTTGTTGCAGTATCGTCTGAGACTTGGGACCCTGTAAGGCAAAGAGGGCGTATTCGTCGCTTCGGTCTTTGAGAATTGTGTCAGGTTTGAGATGATTTTTACACCAGTTGAAGTCCTTCTCCCTGTTCGAGGCGTTGACGACCATGATGTATCTCGTTTTGGAAAAGCGATATACTATGATGTCGTCGACGATCGTTCCCTCTTCATTGCAAAGAATCGAATATTGGGCCTTGCCATCGACGAGCTTCGAGACGTCATTCGTCGTCAGCCATTGAAGCGCGTCAAGCGCGCCTTCTCCGGTGAATTCAAGTTCTCCCATATGCGAGACGTCGAAGAGGCCTGCTGTGTTTCTCACGGCTTGATGTTCCGGGATTATCCCCTTGTACTGGATAGGGAGCTCAAAGCCTGCGAAATCGACGAGCTGTCCTCCGAGTTTTTTGTGTTCCTCATAGACAGGAGTTTTTCTGGGATTCATATAATCTGTTCCTTGTAAGCCTTTACGGTATTCTTCATGAGCATCGCGATAGTCATCGGTCCCACGCCGCCGGGCACGGGCGTTATCATGGAAGCGACCTCTTTCACTGCATCGAAATCGACATCACCTGTCAGTGTGCCATCGGGCAGTCTGTTCATCCCGACATCGATCACAACTGCCCCATTTTTGATCCATTCTTTTTGTACTAAGCGCGATTTTCCGATCGCCGCTACGATTATATCTGCGTTTTTGATCTCTTTATCGATGAATGCCGTCTTCGAGTGGCAGATCGTCACAGTTGCATCCTTTTTGAGGAGCATGAGCGCCATCGGTTTTCCGACGATGTTGCTGCGCCCTAAAATCACGGCCTTTTTCCCTTTGCACTCGACATCGTATTTTTCAAGGAGGGCGATGATGCCTGCCGGGGTGCACGGTTCAAAATAGCTCAACCCTCTGAGCAGGTTGCCGAGGTTGACTGGCGTGAAGCAATCGACATCCTTTTTGGGGTCGATGCGGCTGATGAGGCTGAACGAATCGAGGTGAGAGGGTAGAGGCAGCTGCAAAAGGATGCCATGAACATTCACATCGCAATTTAGCTTATCGATGAGGCTATCAACCTCCTCTTGTGGCACATCAGCTTTTAACCTATAACTAGTTGATTTAAGGCCAATTTTATTGCAAGCTTTCTCCTTGTGACCGACATATATTTTCGAGGCAGGATCATCACCTATCAGAATGACTGAAAGGTGAGGCGGGTTTTGAAAGCCCTTTATTTCAGCGCAAAGGCTATCTTTGATTTCATTAGCAAGGGATTTCCCATCTAAAATGATAGCGGACATGAAGCCCCTTTATTGAGTTCGGAGTAAAAAGTCAATAAAAGGGAGGAATAAAAACAGGTTCAAATCGTTCAAGCGGTTCAAACTGTTCAAATGGTCAAAAAGATCGATTGTCTCTGATTGTTTTTGGTTTTGTTTTTTTTTTTTTTTGTTTTTCAAGCAACTATTTTGAAGATTTGCCGATAATATATATGTAATCAAATTTGTAACTGGAGGTTATTATGGTTTTTAATGCATTAAAAACTTTGCCGAAGGGGCTGCAGATTCAAGGACTTCGTAGTTCTGTGCAAATATTCTTTGGGAATAAGGCTACAGGGGAAGCGGTGATCTTGAAGAATGATAATAATGGAGACCAAAGGGATGTATATGCTTCAGAAAACGGGAGGGATTTCTTTAGATTGATAACGAGACCTAAAGGAGAAAATGATTTTGGGGTCCGTCGTCATGGTTTACCTCAAATTGATTTTCATTTAAATGGTATGTGGATGGATTCTCTGACAGTGGGTATTCATGGAGATGAGATGCAGGAATTTGAAAAGATTGGTCCGAATCAGAGGCTCGGTCATGCTTTTGGAAGAAAAACTTTTTATCAATATCCAAGTTCTTTAGTGCCGCAGGGACAATATGAGCTTCCTGACGGCAGAACTTTGGTTATAGCTTCAGAACACGAATATCAATATCTTGTCTATTTTGCTGGAAGAGAAGGGGAAATGGAACAGATGACCATTGCAAATCACTATGAAGATGGACGAGTTGAAGTTGATTCTTTGGGCGTTCTGAAACCTGTCAACGATGAGCTTGATTTAATCAAGTTTGTTTCTGAGGGTTCAACAGCTGTTCATGCACTTTCAAGGAAGGATTTTACATATGGAGATGCTGAGAGAATGGGTATTTATCTCGGTCCGCTTGACCCAACCCATTTGAGGAGTCCGTTTCCACAAGGGGGTTTGCAAGTGTATTCCCGTTTCTTGTCTTGTAATGATATATCCTCTAAAAATGCTCAAATAGAAGAAGAAGTGCCTGAAATTCAATTTGCGGTTTTTCCAGAATTAACTCAGGGAGCTGCGATAATGGTGAGTGAAATGTGTATTGGTGTAGTAACAAACCTTTTAGACATCGCCGTTAATCATGGCAGGGTTTATTTTTCTACTCACAGCTTGGCAACACGGCACGACGAATTCTACTCGATGGATGGAGAAGGAAATGTTCAGCAGATCGAGCCCCAACAAATGCCGGATTCTTCAAATTTTTCAAAATGAAATTCGGTAGAACAAATATTTAATGAAACGGAAGAAATTATTCTTGAAGTAAGAAAGAATAAAAGCCAGTCTCTTTTTGATTCAGAATATGAGGAATTAAAGCCGCGTGGTTCAATGTCCCCAACTGGTATTTTGAACCCAGAAATACCAACAATTGATATGCTTATTCATCGACATTTTCAACATTTGGAATATAAGAGAAAAGGGGAAAGTTGCGGTCATTTTTCATGCCTACAAGATCTATTGTTCTTTTTAGCTTTTAATGATTAGTTTTACGTGACTTTCAAAAAAAATAACGGTGACGGAGGAAACTATATTCTCCGTCACCGTTTTTACATTATGCTGTTTTGCTCTTTGTGGGAGCTTTATGATTTTTGTCATATCCCTTCATGTTTCGTACTGGTCTTGGTGCTCTCGGTTTGGGATCTCGAGGCACTCTTTCTGCTTCTTTTGGATTTGCAATCTTAGGTTTAACTAGAATGTTAATTGCTCTGAAAATTGGCATCGCAATTTTTTTGCCATTAACAATTTCTGTGCCTGGAATCCTCTTTTGCTGTCTCAATGTTGGTAGATCTCTAATTTGAAATTTTGGTGCAAGCATTCCTAATTTTGGTATCGACATAATTTTTTCTCCTTTTTTCGTTAAGTTAATTTTTATTTCCGCATGCGTTGAGAATCTATATAGCAATCAACGTGCCAAGTTTGTTAAAATGATATCTTGTTGAAAAATAGGATTAAAATATTTAAAAATATTTTTTTAAACAGTTTAGTCTAATTTTTCGGACAAATTTTCCGGAATTCAGGACGAATAAGGTATATTCTCGGACGTGAACAGAGGAAATGATTCACATTGAATTATGGGTACCTCTATTTTCGTATGTCATCCCTGCGTAGAAGCCTGTTGCCGAAGTCGCTCCCCCTTAATAAGGGGGAGGTGGAGGGGGTCGAGAAACTGCATAAATCAAATACTTACCTCCCCCAGCCCCTCCTTATCAAGGAGGGGAGTTAATTCGGCAACATAAAAAGAACAAAAAGGTGAAGGCTGTATTCTACATCCCACATGCGCTTTTGTATTTCACCCAACAGTTATTCTGTTCCTGCCTTCGTGTTTTGATTTGTAGAGGTTTTTGTCGGCGGCTTCTATCAATTTTTCAGGGGTTTCGATCTTCTCGGCATCCAATGCAACTCCTCCGATGCTGATGGTGATTTTGATTCTCTTCTTTTCGAAAATAAATATCTGGGTTTCGATGGCTATTCTTATTCTCTCAGCAAGCGCTTGGGCATTTTCAATGTTGCTGTTTCTTAATATAACGACGAATTCTTCGCCGCCGTATCTGGCTAAAATGTCTTCCGAACGTAAGGTCTTGCTTGCTGTCTGTGCCACCTGATGCAAAACGAAATCGCCGGCCATGTGTCCGTAGGTGTCGTTTACCTTCTTGAAGAAATCGATATCCATCATTAGCAGCGAAAGTGGGATGTTCGATCTTTTGGCGAAGTTGAACTCGTCTTTAAGACGGTCGTTGAAGAAGTGTTTGTTATAGACCTCTGTCACCGCGTCGTAGTAAGCCATGCGGTTTCTCTCATCTTCGAACATGCGCTCGACTTCGTCGCCATAAGCAAATCTGAAGAGGGTGTCGCTCGAGATGTGGATTTTGTCGTTGCTCTTCAGTAGATATTTATCATTCTTTTTAATTCTTCTGCCATTGACAAAGGTGCCATTTGTACTCCCAAGATCTTCGAGTTCTACGCCATTATCGGCCTGAATGAGTTTTAAATGCTGACGCGAAACCCTGCTATCTTCTATTTTGATATCTACACTGGTATCTCTGCCGATTATAATTTCGGATTTGGAGAGAAGAAATTTTTCTCCCTTGAGGGGACCGGATATAAACAAAATATATGCTTTTATATCTTGAGGCGGTTTAATTTTCTCAATAGATGTTACAACAGTTTCATCGAAGCGGTCTTTCTTAGCAATCATTTTAATCTCTCCAGTTTTACGCTTATAAATGTTTCTTTTCCCGGTTTAGTTTCGATCTCCTCCTGCTTGCTTCTGTATCCTTCGAGCCGGAACTCGACAGTATAAATCTTTCCCGGCAGGATGTTTTCCATATCTATCGGTGTGGCGCCTAAGAAGACATCGTCAAGATATACGGATGCCCCGCTCGGCTGTGATATGATTTTCAGCGTAGAGTAATCGATGGCTAGCTCGATATGAAAGTTCTGCGTCTCTTGCGCTTTAAGTGAAAAACCCCTGGACCAGAAGAGGTAGTTCTCTGCCCAGAGACCGAGTTTGTGTTTTTTGTTAGGTGCGATTCCTTCGAGCGCTATCGGAGTTTTGAATTGGGTCTGCTCTTCGTCGAGATATATGGTAGCGCCCGGGGGAGAGGATGTGACTACGATCGTTCCAAATTGCTGTATTGGCTTTTCAATCTTCTTCATCTCCTTGATTGCAGGCTTTTCCTTTTGAGCCTCTGAGATGTCGATCTTTTTGATCTCCTGAACCGGCAACTTATCTTCCTTCGAAGTGATGAGAAGTATGAAGAGAAGTATCAAAAGAATTGTGACGGACCAGAAAATTCCTATTATAAAAAATATGCGCTTTTTGTGATCAGCCTTTTTGGGCTTTGTATTCAGCGGCTCTTCTTCGATATGGGAGGGAGTCTTTTCCTCCCTGTCAAATTCGCTCTCCTCTTCGACTATAAACTCTTTCATATCGATCAGAGAATCGCCTCTGCCTGTGTATTCCTCCTCCTCCGATGCTATTGCCGATTTTTTGTGGTCGATGATTAGATAAGGGGTGTTGAGCTCCTTTGCTTCATCTTCTGAAGTTTGAGATAATTCCTCACCAAAGAGTTCGACGAGGAGCTCGGATAATTCAGCCGAAATGAAATCGGCGTGATTAGTGTGCAGATATTTTTGCAGATCATCACGCATCTCCGAGGCCAGCGGGTATCTGAAGCGACGATCCTTAGCGAGCGCCCTCATCGCGACCTTGTCGAGTTCTTCAGGGATATCGGTTGTTACAAGAGAAGGGGGCGATACTTTTGCCTCTCTCACATTTCTCAGAGTCTCTCTTTTATCTTCCGCTTTGAAGAGGCGCTTCCCTGTGAGCATCTCGTGAAGTATTATGCCGAGCGAATATATGTCGCTGCGATGATCGATCGCTTCTCCCATCGATTGTTCGGGTGACATATACGAGAATTTTCCCTTCAGAATTCCCGCCTCCTCCTCTTTGATCGCGGCCTTGGCAATTCCAAAATCGATGATCTTGACTGTCCCCGCCTGAGAGATCATGATATTTTGCGGGCTTATATCGCAGTGGACGATGTGAAGCGGTGTCCCCTTATCGTCGCTTCTTCTGTGGATGTAGTCGAGTCCGTTTGCCACTTCTGAGATGATATATGAGATATGGTCGATTGGGATCCTGTATCCCAGCTGATTTGCCTTTCTCATGACCTGGGAGAGTGTCTTGCCATCGACATATTCCATGACCATGAAATAATCGTTATCGACTTTGCCGAGGTCGTAGATTTGAGCGATGTTGCCATGGGAGAGATTGACGGCGATCTTGGCCTCGTCAATGAGCGAGTCGACAAAATCTTTGTTTGCCGTGATTTCTCTCAGGATGCGCTTGATGCAGACGATCTTCTTCAGGCCGTTGAGGTCATAGGAGAGGCCTTTAAAGATCTCAGCCATTCCTCCTTTGGCGATCTTCTCGACCAAATAGTATTGCCCGGAGCCTGCTGTCTTAAAGCTGATTTTGTCCTTTTCGTTCTCTGTCATGTTTTTCTATCCTAATGATATTGCTTGGGAAAAGCAATGTTTTTGATGTTTCGTAGGGGCAACCCCCCGTGGTTGCCCTTTTAAGGGGCAGGCACTTTAGGCCTGCCCCTAGAATACTTATCGCTGGATTTTTCGCTACTCCTCTGATATCTAGAACTTATGGCTGAACAATCCGGCAGCGAAGAAAAAACTGAAGAGGCGACTCCTAAGCGACTTCGCGATTCGAGAAAAAAGGGGCAGGTCGCCAAATCGCGTGATCTCGATACCCTAGTGGTTTTGGTGGGTGGCTTTATAATCCTGGTCTTCATGTACGAATATATAGGTTCGAATTTCAAAGAGCTTATCTTGAGCAATATCCTGTTGGCTACGGGAAAGGGGCTCACGGACGAAAAGCTCTTTTTGCATGGCCGGCTTGCTTTCATGACATTTATGAAGATCATCGCTCCGTTCGGATTGGGTATTGTTTGCATCGCTATAGCAGTCAATTTTTTTCAGGTCGGTTCAATCTTCTCAGCAGACCCTGTGAAACCCCAGACGAAGAGATTGAATATCATCGAGAACGTCAAACAGAAATTTAAGATGACTACCCTTGTTGAGCTTCTGAAGAACATCGCAAAGATCTCTCTCATCTTTCTTCTGGCCTATCTGGTCGTCACCGATATGCTGAGCCAGATCGTGTTGACCGTAACCGCTACCCCTGAAAAATCAGCGCAGTTAGCCGGGCATATTATCGTACTCTTCCTTATCAAGGTGTTTATAGTTTTCATCGTGATTTCAATTATCGATGTCTTCGTCCAGCGCTGGCAATATAAGAAGCAGCTTAAGATGACCAAGGATGAAGTGAAGAGGGAATACAAACAGGACGAAGGCGACCCGCTGATTAAGAGCATAAGAAAGCAGCTGCATCAGGAACTTGCTATGGGAGATGTGGGAAGGGGAGTCGCGGCCTCTGATGCTGTCATCACAAACCCGATTCATCTGGCAGTTGCGATCAAATATGACGAGAAGGAGATGGTCGCCCCGCAGGTCATGGCCAAAGGACAGCGTGCGTTTGCCGAGACGATTAAAGAGTTTGCAAGACAAGCCGACGTTCCCATCATCGAAAACCCGCCACTCGCATGGACGCTTATCGAAGTTGAAGTAGGAGAGGAGATTCCAGAGGAGATCTATCAAGCCGTCGCCGAAATCCTCGTCACCGTTTACAAGATGAAAGATGAGAATGAAAAAGGGTTGATAGAGGGGTAGAGCAATATCCAATACACAAGATACAATATCCAATACACAATTGCCAATTAACAATTCATTTGGAGTGTTACTTTTCCAAAATCTTCCCCTTCATCGGGATGAAGGTGGTGGGGGCGAGGTCGCGGATTTTTATAAGCTTTCCATCTTTCTTTTTATAGAGGCTCCACGTTTGGAATTTTTCATTTCCGCCAACAGGGGCCAACAGGCGGCCATCATCGGAGAGCTGATCGATGAGCTCTTTGGGTATTTGAGGCGGTGAGGCGGACATGAAGATCACATCGAATGGTGCGAACTCCGGCCAGCCATAGAATCCGTCGCCGACTTTTATGCTGATATTTTTAATCCCGACTCTTTTGATATTATCATCGGCATATTTGGCTATCTCCGGCATGATCTCTATCGTGTAAACGTGCTTTGCGAGTTTTGAGATGATGCTGGCTTGAAGACCTGATCCGGTGCCTATTTCCAGAACTTTGTTGTCTGGAGAAATTTCGAGTGACATGGAGACTAAAGCATCCTCATAAGGTCTGTTGTTGGTCTCTCCCCAGCCGATCGGCACTTCTACATCATCATAAGCCCTGGATTTGTATCTGGTTGGGACAAATTCTTCCCTCGGGACATTTTTCATCGCTTCGATGATTTTCGAGTCTGTGATATCACGCCAGATGAGTTGTTCTTTGATCATCGCTTCCCGTTTTTCTGCCAGATTTGGACCTTCTGTGCACGAACAGAGCACGATGAGCGAGAGCGGTATGAATAAATATCTAAACAAGTTCATAGGGGATTCATTGGATTAGAAGTGATAAGCTACGCCACCCGTCAAACTTAAGGGGAAGAGTGCCTTTCCTTTGTTTTTTCCACCCACATCGTCGATGAGTCCTATCGATCTGAAAACAAGGGCCAGACCTACAGAAAAGCGTTCTGAGATATAGTAATCGCAGCCTAATCCTAAGTTCGCACCTACGCCGAAGGCGACTGTGCCGTTGTCCGCGGATCCTTCAGTGAGTGTGTATAATCCCATCCCGATGAAGCCGTACGGATCCCATCTGCTGGGGGAGGAGAGGAGATAGAATTTGAGATCGAAGGTCGGTATGCCAAGGAGCATGATATCGTTATCTCCAGCATTGTTTCCCTTGCCATCCTGAACGGTGACCATAGCACCGATCTGTGTTGAAAATTGGGGTGACCAGCGATAGTCGAAATAAAACTGGCCGCCTATTCCCGGGTCGAGCTCCGGCGAAGAATCGACGACGAATATGTTTCCGACAGGGCCGATTCCCAGTGCGCTCTCCGCCTTAGCAGATAGTGGCAATGAGATGATTAATAGTAGTAGTGAGAGAAAATAAAAACTTTTTTTCATAGATTCAGACCTCCTGTCATATTTTTTTTATTCTTACTCTTCTGCCATCGATATGCAAACATTTTTCTAAAAATAGGCTGATAGCTTTGGGGTAGATCTTGTGTTCCTCGGCTAGTATTCTTTTTTTAAGGGTTTCGACCGTATCGTCGTCATGAACCGGCACGGCACTCTGCAAAATTATTGGGCCGTGATCGACCTTTTCGTCGACGATGTGCACAGTGCAGCCGGAAAACTTCACCCCATGTTCCAAAGCCTGTCTTTGAGCATCGCGACCGGGAAATGCCGGCAGCAGGGAAGGGTGGATGTTGAGAATGCGATTCGGGTAGCTCCTTAAGAGAGTTTTTCCAACTATGCGCATATATCCGGCAAGGCAAATCAGATCGATGTCGTATTTCTTAAGCGTATCTATGATCGATTCTTCAAATTTCTCCTTCGAGTCGTAATCCTGTTTTATATGAACCGAGAGGTCGATGTTGTGTGCTCGGGCGCGTTCACAGGCCTTGGCATCCCGATTGTCGGTAATTACAACCCGTAAATGAGCGGGGATAGATCCATCTTCACAGGCATCGATGATCGCCTGAAGGTTTGTGCCACTCCCTGATGCGAATACGGCTATGTTGTGTGTTTTGTTCATTAATGTAAAAACGGATTGTTTTCGAACTCAAATGTAGGGGCAACCCCCTGTGGTTGCCCTCTTTAGGGCAGGCACAGGGGCCTGCCCCTTACGATAAATATCCAGCCACTAAACAATTTCAATTTTAACATCCACTTCGCTCTTTTGAATCTCTCCAATAATAAAATGTTTGTAATTTAAACTGTCAAGTATCTCAGAGCATTTCTTTTCCTTATCCTTCGAAATAACGAGCATCATGCCGATGCCGCAGTTGAATACGCGCATGAGTTCGTCATCCTCGATGTGCCCTAGCTTTTGCATATAGTTGATGATGTTCGGCCGATCCCAGGAATTCCTTTTGATCAGAGCCTTGAGTCCATCAGGGATGATCCTCGGAATATTTCCCCAGAGCCCGCCCCCTGTGATGTGGCACACTCCGTGGAGGTCGATCGATTTTGAAATCTCTGAGATCGCTGGTGGATAAAGGATTGTCGGGGCCATAAGTTCCTGAACAATTGTGTTTGGATCGATGTTGTTTGATTTTAAAAGATGGCGAACCAGCGAATAGCCGTTGCTGTGAAGTCCGCTCGATGCGAGCCCGATGCACGTGTCGCCGGGCTTAATTTTCTTTCCATCTATGATCTTTGATTCTTCGACAACGCCGACTGCGAATCCCGCAAGATCGTAGTCGTTATCGTGATACACCCCCGGCATCTCCGCCGTCTCACCACCAACGAGTGAGCAATTTATCATCTCGCAAGCCTTAGCGATTCCTTTTATAATCTCAGCATCGGTCTCTGGATCGAGCTTTCCCTTTGCAAAATAATCGAGAAAGAAGATAGGCTCAGCCCCTGAGCAGATGATGTCGTTAACGCACATGGCGACCAAATCCTGCCCGATGGTATCCCTAACTCCAAGCTCTGAGGCCAGTTTGACCTTGGTGCCGACTCCATCTGTCGATGATACGAGAATCGGCTCTTTATACTTCTTAAGGTCAAGGCGATAAAGCGCGCCAAAGCCACCTAAACCACCTATTACCTCTTTTCTCTTTGTTTTTTCGGTAGAATCCTTGATGAGATCGACAAACTTATTCCCCGCATCAATATCCACGCCCGATTTTTTATATAATGTGCTCATTGGTATTTCCCCCTAACATCAATAATTAATTATGTATAGATTTTTTTGATCTTATGCGGTGTCATATTTTTTATGGACTGCGCCCCATGGATAGGACAGATAAGGGGTAAAAATTAGAATATAACTGACTCCCTGAAAATTCGATTTGTTATAGTGCGGCTCCCTCTCATCGTCATTGATGATTATAATGTTGTGTATGGCTTAATTTTTATCACAGAATAAATTCTTAACAAATTGACAACGTAGGAAGAGTATGAATATTGTGGGTTTTCGTTCTTTTATCAGAATATCATAACTAAGGAGAGTGATATGAAAAGATATATTCATATTTTATTTGTAATTGCCTCCTTATCCCTTCTTCCAACAACGCTCCTGTCAGCCACACAACAAAACGACTCTTCAGGTAAGCGTCCCCACAAGCAGGATCTGTGGCAGGCAAATTCTGTAGAGGCTGGTGAATCGAGCGGTGCTGCAATATATTCATATCCGATCGAACTCCCAAATGGAAGAAACGGGTTCACACCCAGGTTAGAAATCTCCTATAACAGCCAGAACAAGAGATCCGATGGGTGGACGGGTCATGCCTGGGAAATCCTTTTGCCGAGCATCAGCAGAATTAACAAGCATGGCGTCAATAAAATCTATAAACAAAATGATTTCACGAGCAGCCTTGGTGGCGAACTAAAACCGGTAAGTTTAACTGACCAGACACACGGCAGCCACGGTCAAAAATATGACAATGGAGATTTTCTCGATTATACATACAACAGCGACAACTCGTGGACGGTTAGACAAAAGGATGGAACAACGCATATCTTTGGCAATAAAGCTTCATCTCGCACGGATAATCCGAACGATGCCGGTGAGATCTTTGACTGGTACATCACAAAGTCCACCGACAAAAATGGGAATAAAATCGCTTACGAATACGAAAAGTTCGACAACAAAGTCTATCCAAAGGCAATACACTACTCAGGCTTTGGAACCGATGCTGGAATATTTTCTGTGGAGTTTGTGAGGGAGACACGACCCGACATTCTTACAAACTACGACACTGGATTTGAAGTGAAAAGCAGATATCGTATCAAAGAAATTTTGATAAAGATCAGAGGTCAGCTGAGAAAAAAATATGAATTGAAATATACTACAACAGACTCCGGGAAAATCAGCCTATTGGAAAGCATTCAGCCGACAGCCTATGATGAAAACTCTAATTCGTTAACACTCTCGCCAACCAAATTCAGCTACAACACGAATTTATCGATCGTCGATTGGAAACCTACCACTGCAGAAATGTTGCCTGATGAAGCGTTTTTTTCAGATATCGCAGATTTTGATCCAAATTATCCCACTAACATCGTTCAAAAATATTTCATGGATGTGAATGGTGATGGGTTTTCAGACTATATCGTCTACGGCCAATCATATAACGGCGCCTTCTATTCCCAAAAATCATCATTTTCTGTAAATGTTAAACTAAAAAATAAGGATGGCACTTACGAAACTTATTATAACAACTCGTTTAAAATCCAATTTGAACAGGTTACTGCAAAACCGCTCTCCTCTATCGGTCGTTTTGTCGATGTAAATGGAGACAGTTTATTAGATGTAGTCTTTGCATATTCAGAGCGATACTACGACTTTCACAAGGTATTTATCAATGAAGGAGATAAGTGGGTTGAGAGTACAACATGGAGTATTCCTCAGCAAATAACATTTGCTAAACCTGCACCAACTAACAATGCTAGCCACTTCGAAGGATATTTTAGCGATGTAAATGGAGATGGCCTATCAGATATCATCCTCTACGATCAATGGAGTTATGGTTTTAGTATTTCGGTCTATACAAACAATGGAAAGGACACATGGATTGAAGATCCCGGTTACAAACTTACACACAATACCAATAGCGCCTTTTCACAACATGCTAGTGCCACAAAACTTGCGGATTTAAATGGTGACGGACTACCTGAACTCTTATTTTCTTATAAAAATGAGATGGGATGTATTTCCTATGAAAGCTGTAATATTAAAATCTATACCAACACCGGCAAAGGCTGGACTGATAGCCCCTTTACCTGGAACACCATCCCTTACTTTGTGGATAATCCAAGTTTCTATGGTCTGAGCTATTATAATAACTATCTCATGGACATAAATGCTGATGGCTTGGTCGACATTGTTCGCCATACTCAAACTATTCTTTCAGGACTCACCCAGATTAATTTGATCGCAAACATTAGCAATGGCGTTGATGGGTGGAGCAGGAAGGGATGGAATCTACAATATCAGGTACAGGACAATGTTAGAGGAGACGCAATACGGTTTCACGACTTCGATAGCAACACCACTATGGATGCCGCTATAGGCTATCGTACAGTAACGCACCTGCCTTGCGACCCAAACGGCTATTATTGTTATAAAAAGATTTATCAGAATGATGGAGTCGCAAGTGATCTACTAAAACAAATTAGACATTCAAATGGATCGATTACAGAAATCTCATACAAAGCACTCGCTGAATATAGAGATGAAAACGACGAGCCGCTTAACTCTGCCCCAATAAACTTTCAGACAGTTCATAAAATTACAACAGATGACGGCTACGGAAATAAATCTACGACTGAATATGAATATGCAGATGCTTTTTATTATTACAATGACCCGCTAGAGCGTGAATTTGCAGGCTTTGGAAGTATGACCAAATACGACCCTGAAAAAAACTACACGATAAACTACTATCATCAAGGCAACGATACCATGGCCAGCATCGGAGAATACGACGATCATATCAGCAAAAGGGGAAAACCCTATAGGGTAGAAAAATATGATGCCAATGGAAATCTCTATGCTACAACCATCAACAGATGGGTGAGCGCTGATTTGGGAAATGGCCGCTATTTTGTTAGTCTGGCACAAAGCGTCCAAACCGAGCGCGATCCATTAAACTCAAGCGACAAGAGATCATCCGCCACACTTTTTACCTACGATCAGACAGCTGGAAATATGACTGGTGAAGTAAAGCTCGGCGAGGTCACTGCGACCGACAGTGGAACGATATCCGATATCGGAAATGACAAAATCGCTTTGGCGTACACATATGCAAAGCCGACATCCAGTGCATACCTTAAAAACTTTTTGAGTCAGATAGAGGCCAAGGACTCAAAAGGAAACCTCATATCACACAAACGATACTACTATGACAACTTGGGGCTCGGTTCAGTCAGCATAGGCGATCTTACAAAAGAGGAAGATTGGTTGGATACAAAATCGCAGTTCATAATCGCCGGGCGATATCTCTATTTCAACAATGGATTGGTTAAAGAACGGTTCGATGCGCTCTCCCACAAGACAAGTTTCAGCTATGATTCAGAAAATCTTTACCCGATAAAAGTTATAAATCCTGCCGGATATATCACTGAATACTCAGACTACAATTATTTGAATGGTTCCCCTGGCAAAACTATCAACATAAATAAAAGCATAATTCAAACCACGTTCGATTCACTTGGAAGACCTCTAAAAATAGAGATGAGCGAGAACGAAAATCCTAACAACCTGGTCACTACAAAGAGCTATGAATATAAAGACAGTTTCCCAAGGTATTTAAAGGAAATATCCCACTTCGACAATTCTAATGCTATTGACAGTATAAAATACTTTGATGGTTTAGATAGAATAGTCCAGACGAGAACTGAGGCTGAAGATAATAACCAATTTTCAGTTATCGATTACAAATACGACGAGAGGGGAAACCTCAAGGCAAAGAGTCTCCCATACTTCTCTGCCTCTATAAATCAAACCTCTCCCACGACTAAACAACATCTATACTTAACTTTCGCTTATGACCCCCTTGGTCGTTTGATCGCAAAAACAGATTCAATCGGCATAGAATCAACAACCTATTCATCTTGGAAGGTGACTAAATCTGACAGGCTTTCAAATAAAAAGATCTACAGCTACGATGCTTTTGGTCAATTGATCGAAGTAGAGGAATTCAATAACAATCAGAGCATAAAGACGCGGTACTCTTACGATCCGGTCGGCATTAAGCTTGGCAAATCGAGGCTGGCTAAAATTTCAGATGCTAAGGGAAATATAAAAAATATTTTTTACGACTCCTTTGGTCGACGCATTAAATCGGAAGATTTTCACAGCGCTCAGGATACAACATTTGGGATAAATTCATTCGAATATGATGATGCGGGAAATTTGATCAGTGAACTTCACCCAGATGAGACTCGCACAGTTTACAAATATGATGATCTAAATCGTGTTGTCTACAAAGCCGTCCTGCCGGCAGGGTTTCCCATCTGTTTGACAGAGTTGCCTAAGTGCACTTGTTCACAGGATTGGCAGCTGGATTGCTGGTCGAGCTCATGGAACGGCTCTAAGCAGGCTTTAGATTGGGTCGATGGTTCTGGTATATGTGTGCCTTACAATCCAACGAACTGGCTTCAGACATGTCCAAATGAAAACCCTGAGTGCGTTTGCGACAACAAAGCAGATTGGAGAGCGCTGGCATCGACCTACGGAAACACTGCCAATCTCATGACCTGCAACCCGGCAATAACACCTGAAACAAATAACTGGGGGTGGTGGCATATCGGTTGCGTCCCGCCAGAGACAAAGATCGGTCCAAAGTGTAGCTGCGATACTGGCTGGAAACTCTCCTGTTGGTCAAGCTGGTGGAATGGCTACAAAGAGGCCGACTATTGGCCGGAGGGTGCCGATGTCTGCGCACCATTTGACTATACAACATGGGAACAGACATGTCCCAACGAAACACCAAAATGCCAATGCGACGATCTGGCAATTTGGACTGAGCTTGAATCGACATACGGTACAACTGCTGACCTCATGACCTGCAATCCAAATATCTCAAGCACGACAAAAAATTGGGGATGGTTGCTTGCAGACTCAAAGGCAAGAACAACAAATAAAAAGATCGCACTTACCAGTTATGAATATGATGAACGTGGAGATAACAACATCGGACAGCTGACAACTGTTAGCAAAGATGATGATATTTTTGAATTTGAATACGATACGCACGGCAACCTCAAAGAAAAAATAGTTACTATCGATAAAGCAAAAATTTCACAGATATTCGAATACGCCTACAATCGCTCCAATGCGCTCATCAGCAAGAAATACAACAATGGCGATATCATCGAAGATTATAAATATAACGATGCGGGCCTTTTGGAGAGCACACTTGTAAGAACAAGTGACGGTTTGATCTCATCGGTTATTTTATCGACCGATTACAATCCTACAGGAAGTATATCGACGAGAAAATATAAGAACGGCATGACAACCACATATAGCTATGATGAGCAGAAACTATATAGGCTGATCAACAAACAAACGATTGCACCGTTGATGATTTCAACCTCACAAAAGAAAAAGACCGAGGGGAATAACGACCCATTCATCTCTAACTTTGAAGAACCGACAACTGATGATGACGCTGCTGCTTCAGATTCATCTGGAGCACCGTCAGAAAGCTTAACGCCTGCCTCTGTGATATCCTGTGGCCTGATTATTCCAAATTCGACGCCACCTTCACAGATCGTTCAGGATATAACATATACATTTGATGCTGTCGGAAATATTCTAAAAATAGATGATCGGGCACATCTTGAAACTGCAAAACTTGTAAATTATGAATACGACAATCTCTATCGTCTGACAAAGGCAGAGACGATAAGCGCAGTCAATCCAAAGAACAGATATAATAAAAGCTATCGATACGACGAGCTTGGAAATATGACATTTAAGAGCGACATTGGGGAGATGAACTATGGAGAAAAACCGAATTCGCCTTACGCTAATCCTCATGCAGCAACTATGATAGATCAAGCAGCACTGCTCTATGACAAGAATGGAAATGTTATCGAAGATGATATGAATATCTATCGCTGGGACGGAGAGAGTCGTCTGCTGGAGATCGTAGCTAAACTTGAAAGAAGTTATTACGATCATGACCTGCAAAAAAACATCACATTGCCGGCAAACAGCCTTATCAAATATAGCTATGATCCCAACGGCATAAGAATAAAAAAGGAGGATGGCAATTCGATCAGCTATTATACAAGTCCTGATTATATCACGATCATCAATTCAAAGAACAATGTGCTAATAAAAAATATAGCAAATATCACAGATGCTACAGTAGAAAAAGTCGATGACGATTTCGTCACATATTTTATCGCAAGCGATCACCTTGGAGGCTCGACCGTTATTATCGACGAGGCCTATAATCTCTCGCAGGTTGTTGACTATGCCCCTTACGGACAAACAACATTTAGCAACAACTACAAGGAATTCGACGAGCGTAAGAAATTCACCGGACACGAACATGATAGTGAAAGCGGTCTGACTTATGCAAAACAGAGGTATTACAACCCCGAAATTGGCAGATGGCTGAGCGTGGATCCTGCGATAAGAGTGCTTGGAAATGCGAATGAATTAGAACAAATGCTGTTGATCAAACCTCAAAGGTTAAATGGGTACAGTTATGTTATAAATAACCCGATAAATAAGATTGATCCAAGCGGAAATTTTGATTTTAACCCTCTTAGCGATTTATCATCGCTTCTTAATCCTGTTAATTTAGCATTGAGCGCATTGGACCTTTTTTCTCAATCAGGTGAAATTGTTCAAACCATTCCATCGACAATAAATTCTCTCAGCTACAGCAATACTGTACCATTCGAAGTTGAGGGAGTTGATTGTGGAGATGCTGGTTTTGCAGTTTCCCCGGGTGGGGCCTCCGCCTGGTCCAAAATTGGAATTAGCAATAAAAACAATGATACAAATATGAAAGTGCATGGATATAAGGAAAGTTCTAGTACATTTGGAGTTGGTGTTAAATATGAAGACGATATCTTCAGATACAATAAAACTGGCGCAGAAATAAATCCTATTTCTGCAGATATTGGAATCGAACCGAATGCACTCGGCCTTCATTTTGGTATAAGTGCTCAGCCAGGCGTCGGTGGGATAGGCGGTAGTGCCACATTTGGCATTGCAAAAATGGACGAGGGTAAATTTGGAGGCAGTATTAATCTTAGCGGCGCTCTTGGACCAAAATTGGGTGGTCAAATTGATTTATATTTTGATGTAAATGAGTTTAAGGAGGACATCAGTACTGTCAAATCTCTCTTCCATTAATAAAAAA
The DNA here is from genome assembly GCA_043818055.1 of Pseudomonadota bacterium. GTDB lineage: Bacteria > UBA10199 > UBA10199 > 2-02-FULL-44-16 > JBDRGF01 > JBDRGF01. The sequence continues at coordinate 19,473 of JBDRGF010000088.1, forward strand.
CCAACAGTGACTGAGGAGTTTTAGTTTGAGGAGTTATTCAAAAAACGATAGATTCTCTTGTTATAACTGCATAATTTCCTTTCTCCATCACCATTGTATTTTATAGGGATGCCGCAGTCTTATTTCTTATTCCGCTCTTGATCCTTAAAATATGATTTAAAATTATACAGAGATTCTGGTTTATGATACTTCCACCAGTATTTTTTTCTCATATATTTTTGAAATTTGGTTTTGTAAAATAGTCTATAGAGTGCTAGCGTTGCTGCTTCTCTTACTGAAAGACTTTGATCTTTTGTAGCAAACATCAGCACCAAAACTACTTCCTTTGATCTGTATTCAATTCTGCCAAGCGCCTCTGCAAAAAACCTCCTACCCCGCTTCTGTATTTTTATCATGTTGTATAACATGATTACTAGCTTAGGAACTGCAGGCCGTGCAGCTCGCCCAATTTTTCCCAATGCCCTCGCTGCAGAAGTGTAGACATTAACTCTTTTATCGTCTAAATTTCTGATCAAAGCTGGCACCGCAGGAGCGGCCACAACTCCCATCTTCCCTAAGGCGTCTGCAGCATTAGATATTACCATCTTGCGTGGATCCCTCAGGGCTCTTATCAATGCCGGCACCGCAGCAACACCTAACAGAAAAAATACTCGGACTGCCGTCATGCGTACCATAAACATATTATCACCTAATGCCCTTATCATCGCATCGAGAACCTGCCTGGATGTGTCACCAATATTAGCCAGGGCTAATACGACACTTTCACGCACACTCTCATTCTTGTCGGTTCGCAGCAACTTTAGAAGGGTTGGGACTGCAGCCCTTCCGGACTTACCAATTTTTGCCAAAGCCTGAGCAGCCCTGTCACGAACTTTGCTGTTTGGACTCTTTAGTGCAACAATAAGATCTGGAACTGTCTTGTGCCCACACTTGCCTAAGGCCTCTATAGACGTCCTGTATACCAATCGGTTAGGGCTCTGTAACGCTCTCATCAAATATGGGATTGCTGATCGAGGGATCGAAGCAGCCTCCCTGAGCGCCATTAAGCTAGCCCACTTGTCTGCAACAGTATTGGAACGGGTCAAATTTCTTAGAATTACAGACGTCACGCTTTGTGCCCTTCTCCCCATTTGTGCAAAAATCCAAAGGGTAGCCACGCGAGATCTTAGATCAGCGCTTTTCAACAGCCTTTTTAACATTGGAACCGCAGAGGTTGGCACAAACTTAATCTTAGCCAGAGCGATAACTGCAGCCCTTCTAGCGCTCACATCCTTATCATCGAGTGCCTTTATCAGCTTAGGAACGGCAGCCTTTGCTTTTTTACCCATTCCGCCCAGGGCATCTGCTGCTGCAGCTCTAATTTCAGGGTCAAAGCTCTCTAGAGCACTAGATATTACACGCACTATTCCATCCTTATATGAACCTATCTTTCCAAGTGCAACCAAAGCTTCTAATTTGAGTGCGTTGTTATCACTCAGTACAGCACGCTTGAGATCGGGGATTGCATTCCTAGCCTGTTTTCCAATTACACCCAAAACATGCGCAGCTTTTGTCTTTAACGACATTTTATCACTCTTGAGCATTTTGATGAGACCAGGAATAGCTATCTTTGCAGCTGATCCTTTCATCGATTTTGAGTAGAGATTTGCTAGTTTCACCAAAGCTTGTGTAGCAACATCGCTAACCCCTTGATCCCCATCCTTAATCGAGCGAAGGAGGGCAGGAACGACAGATTTTAGCGCCAAAGGATCGATTTGTCGAGCCATAAAAGATTCTATTGTGGGTTTTGAGCTTACTGAGAGGAGAGCACGAATAGTTATCTTGCGTATTTTGGAATCCTTTGAGCTAAGCTTTTGAATCAACCATGGTAAGGCTTCGATAGCATTTTTGCAATTGACTTTGACTTTTCCCCTCTTTTTGCAATGATTGATGAAACAATTCTGCGTACCGATGAAGTTGAATGATTTAAGCCTTTGGAGAGTGTGGAGAGATTAAACGGCCCAATTTTAAGAAGCGCATTTCTTGCTAATCTTTTAATTCTCTTCTCCCGCGATTCGAGAAATCTTATTAGAATTGGAATTGCAGAAACTGCAATTTTGCCGGCTTTTTTGAGTGAGATGAGAGCATGTGCCTTCATTTGTGAGTCTCGTTTTTTCAATACACCTATCAAGTAGGGTATAGCTAATCTTCCCATTTGTCCCAAACTAGCAACGGTAACTATCCGAACTGTGCGATTACAACTATTCAAAGTTCTACTTAAAACTGGCAAGCTAAGATGTGCTGCATGAGGACCGATATCACCAAGCGCAGATATTAGCGTAGATTGCTGCATTGGATCCCCTGATCTCTTTAAAATTTCTACAAGTGTCGGCACTGCAGTCCTTGCACTTACGCCCATCTTACCCAATGCCCAAGCTGCAGTAATACGAACATCCGAACTTCTACTCTTTAAGGCAACGATCAATGCAGGGACGGCAGAGGCTGCCCTTTCCCCAATTTTACCCAAAGCCATTGCAGCTCCAAATTGTATTCTCTTATTGTGACTACTTAACGCCTTGATCAGACTTGGTATTGCCCTCTCTCCAATATCTCGTAGTGCAAATACTGCTGCAAAAAAGACAATTTTGGATGGGTCGTTTAATGCCTTGATTAATATTGAAAGGACTTCAGGTTTATTCAATGCTCCCAGTCGAATTGCACCCCTCTGTCGTACACTTGGATTTTTGCTCCTCAGCTCCTGACAACCCATTAGAAAAATCGTAACCATTCAGCCTACTTTCTTTAAGTATAAAAATGTGGTATAAAAGATGCCGATACAGAGGGGGGCATCCAAATCGAAACGATTCAGATTAACAAAGAATTTTTAGAGCGGATTCAAGATGCAGATGTTCGC
>JBDRGF010000089.1:0-2938 GCA_043818055.1 Pseudomonadota bacterium
GTCCACCTGCTTCGAGGGTGCTGTACAGGTTCTTTCCGGTAAAGACCAGGGTGACCAGAACCCGGAACACGGCGACCGGGGAAATACCCTTCTCCTTATCAATGTTGCTTCGCTTCAACAGGATGCCGATTTTCTGATTGAGAAAGAACTGATGAATCTGGTTTTCACAGGAAACGATGTCTGATACAATCTGGCTCATAGCGTCACCTCGTGTGTTATTGGACTTTTGTTGGGGAACAAAACCCATATATCAAACTATGTGACGCTATACTACTAATAATTACAATATATTACATGTTTTTCAGTCCTGCAAAAGTTGAGTTAATAATATTTATTTTCATCTCAGTAGATTGGGTAACCAGAAGACCAAATCCGGGAAAAGAATGAAAAGAGCTAAGCAAAAAAATTCGATAATTACATACGGCATAGTTCCCCAAATGATATCTATAATGTTTAATTCTGGACAAACCCCCTTCATCGCATACAGATTTAAACCTACCGGTGGCGTAATCACCGCCATCTCGATATTGAGTGTAAGAATCACTCCGTACCAAAGGGGATCAAAGCCCATCTTCAGCAAGGCCGGTAGCAGGATGGGAGTTGTAACCAAGATGAGAGATATGCCGTCAACAAACATGCCTAATATTACAAGCGCTACCATAAAAACGAAGACAATTCCGATAGGTGAAAGGGGAAGGCTCAATACGGCTTCCGCGAAGGCCTCCGGAACTCTCATAACACCTAAAAAATTTCCGAAGGCAAATGCACATGCGCATATAACAAGAATAGAAACGGAGGAGCGTGCTGAAACTGCCAAAATCTGTCCGAGCCTTTTTAGGGTTAATGTTTTATAAACCATTTTGGCGACCAAAGCCGAAGCAATCACACCCAAGGCCGCCGCCTCTGTAGGTGTGCAGATTCCCGCATAGATACTGCCAAGTACCGCCAGAATGATAATCAAAGATGGCCAAAGACGCAGCAAGGGCTTTAATCTCGCCTCCCAGCTAATCGTCTCGTATATTCGCGGTGCGTCTGATGGTATGATCATGACGCGGATAATCACGTATATGGCCATTAGGGTTGCCAATAAAAGCCCGGGGAAAATACCGGCGATGAAAAGCTCTCCAACAGAGACGAATGTAATGGCACCATAAATGATAAAAGATATACTGGGCGGGATCAACATTGCTAAAGCTCCCGCTGCCGTTACCGACCCTGCAGCAAGTCGAGGATTATACTTCCGCTTCAGCATTTCAGGGACGGCCAATGGCCCGATCGTACCCACCCCCGCAATGCTTACGCCGCACATAGCACCGAAAAAGGCACACGCATAGATACTCGACACGGCAAGTCCGCCCGGCATTCTGTAGAGCCATCGGCTTAGCGACTCATAAAGATCATTCCCGATTCCCGTATGAGAAATAATCTCACCCATCAGAATAAACAACGGGATGGCAACAAGAATAAAGCTGCTCAATTGAGTGTACATCGATGAGGGGATCGTTCCTAGCCCCACAAAGCCGCGCGCCATCAACGTTCCCACGACGCTTCCTATGCCTAGACTGATGAAGATAGGACATCCGAGAAAAAGAGAGAATAAAACGACCATCAAGGCAATGCTTACAACAATAAAAGGCGAGAATTCCATTAATAGATCCCCTATCTGTGATCAATCATCTTTCATTGTTCTGACTTGTTCTCCACATTTTTTATAAGCATCGAAAGCAGTTGAAATGTAAGGACAAGGAAACCGAATACAAAGAATGAGTAAGGAATAACAAGCGGGGTCAGAAGTGGCGATGATTCTCGCATCCCGTAGCGAAAGGCTCTCATGGCGATTCCGAAACTTTTCCATGTGATGATGAACGACCAGAGTAATGCTGCAAAGAGCAGAATGGATTCTATTGTTAATGCCGTCTTTGCATTGAGTTTATGCGTGAAAAGATTAAGACTGATGTGTTGACGCTTTTTCATTAATTCAGCAGCACCGGCACAAGTCATCAGAACAACGAGGTAACTATTGATCTCTTCAGCCCATATTGTCGGCTTATTGAATATATACCGCATCAATACATTATAAAATACGCTCAAGGTCATGAAGGCGACCGTTACAACATTGATCTTATCGCCTAGCATGGACAAACCACCGACAAGTGCATGGAATATGGAAAGAATCCTCCGCATCTTCATTCTCCTAAGAAGCAACGCATGAAAACTTTTGGTTCTTTCGTAAAAAAGTTGAATATCGGTCAGTCAATTGACAGAAGCTCTTTAAAAACAGTTGCATAAAAATGTACATCGGGTACAAGCCGTATCTGGTATGGTTTTGCTTGCCAACAATGCCAACCGGAGGGCGAGACCCGATGCAATTGGATACTATCACAGAGCTCCTTGACATTCCAAACTATAAAGTGACCCACGTGATCCAAAATGACGGCAGCAGTCTCCATTTTATCGTTGACCAGGTTGAACTGTTGCCACCCGTCTGTTCCGGCTGTGGCCATGTCCATGCGGGAGGAATCCACAGCGTGTGGGTGAACATGGTTGAGGACTTGCCGATCAGCGGCAAGAGGGTTTTTCTTCATGTTCCCCGGCGGAAGGTCCACTGTCTCGAAGACGGAACGATCCGCGTCGAGAAGATCGCCTGGATCAGAAAGCGCTTTTCTCTGCGGTTTGCCGAGCAGGTTTACCGACTCACCGCCATTGCCACCAACCAGGAGGCCGGTTGGTACTTGGGCTTGGATGATGAAACGGTATACCGCATCGACAAATGCATGCTGGAAAAACTGGCACAGGAGAAGCTCGATTCTCCTGTGGCTCCGACTATGATGAGCGTTGATGAGGTCTCCTGGCAGAAACGACATAAGTATGTCACCAACGTGATCGACATCGAGAAGCGGAAGGTGATCTGGAATCACAACGGTCGCGGGAAGTATGT
>JBDRGF010000090.1:0-14714 GCA_043818055.1 Pseudomonadota bacterium
ACAGATATTCACAAAGAAAGGAAAAAGAAAAAAAGAAGCAAAAAAAGAAAAAGGAAAGAAAGTTACTACGGCTACTACTATGATTAAATTTTACACCTTAGAAAAATAGAAGATTGGTCTAGACAAACCCAACCACCTTAGAATTCAACTCTTAATTTCATTTGCGAACCTATGAACAATCTGGTAATTTCACTTTACTATGAAAAACACAAAAAATATGAATGTTGCTCCAAAGGGGACGACCGGTTATCCGGAGTTGGAAAAGCTGATCGAGACGGAAAATTTCGATGAGCTCAACGAAGACTTCGAAAAGGCGTTTGCTGAGCTCGACGAAATCTCAAGCAAAGGGAAATCCCTTAAAAAATCAAGAGATGCGAAGAAGGCTCTCAAGGCCATAGAGCTCACGATGGAGCTTTTGAAGGAGCTTTTGGCGTTGAAATACCGCCTTCAGGAGGAGCTGAAAAATAAGAAGCAGAAGAAATAGCTCAATGAGACTGTATAACAAATCAAATTTTGCATATAATGTCATTCTGAGTGAAGCGAAGAATCTTGTTAATTCGGATACTTAAGATCCTTCGTTACACTCAGGATGACAATGAGAGTTCGGTTTTTAGGAAGAAAGGGTGAGCATGGGGGATAAAATCCACATTTATTTCATTTTTTTCCATAAATTAGCAACATCAGCTATCTCACCGGCCGATAACTTGATTAGAGGAGAAAAATATCGCCATGAATAAAGGAATCGAAAAAATAAATCCGCAAGCTATCAAGGCCAGCTCAGCCGGCATGAAGGTGGGAGCATCCAAGGATTTCAGCTCCTTTATCGGTGCTGTGAACGCCATGGGTCCGGCCGCTGTCACAGCTGGAGACATGTACGCAAAAGTCCCTGCTCAGGCTGTTTTACAGGCCGCATTTTCGGGCGCAGCTCAGTCAGGTAGCGTCGGTGGTAGTACTCCGTATATGGCTTCAGGTACAGTGCCGGGAATGATGGGTGCGGGAAGCTATGCTGGTATGAAAGGTACCTCCGTTCCCGGTGGAACTGACCCTGTAGGCGCTGACGCTGGAGTCGATCAGGCGACCCTCATGAATACGATGTATCAGAACAATTTAAAGCTGCTCGAATTGCAGGCCATAATGCAGACGAATATGCAGGCCTGGAATACGAAGTCGAATATATTATCAGCAGATCACCGCGCGCGCATGGCGATGATCGAGAAGTTTAGCACGAGATAATAAAAGCAAAGGCGCATCTGGTATATGGTATATTGTATATGGTGAAAACCTGGCAGGGCGGGCTTTTTACCATATGCTATATGCCATATGCTATGTACCGCTTTTAAGGGGGTAAGATGATCGAAATTCCAAGGGAAAAATTGGTTGTGATGATGGAAGCCGGCTACCTCTTTTTGGGGATGCAGCGATATAAAGAGGCTCATCAGGTCTTTGAAGGTGTGGCGGCGCTATCTCCTGATAGCGAAGTGCCAGTTGTAGCTCTAGGTAGCCTCGCCTTTTGTCTGGGCAAATTTAACGATGCGATCAAGCTTTATGACAAGGCGCTCAAAATCGATCCCAATAGCCTCTTTGCCAAGGTATATATGGCCGAGACCCTCTTCTTCAGTGGAAAGCCTGATAAGGCGAAAAAGCTTCTGGTGGAGGTGAGCACACACGACAGGCATGGTGCGGCTGGAGACTTTGCCCGCGCTTTGAAGGATGCGATAGATGACGGTTTTACCCCCGAGTCGCTCGAGGGGCACGCGGTAAAGAAAGGTAAAGGCAATGTCAAAACGAAAAAGACCCGCAAAATTCGTTCTTAGTCTTATTCTCATAGGAATGCTCTTCATCGCGGGATGCAATCGCGTTGCGATATATCACAATCTCTCTGAAGAGGATGCGAATGCGATGATCGTCTTGTTGCAGGAAAATGGCATCGAGGCTGAGAAGGTAAGAGAGGTTCAGCAAAACGAGGTCTACTGGTCGGTAGAGGTTTCGAAAGAGGATCTCTCCCGGGCGAGGCAGCTTTTAGTACATCACAATCTACCGCGACAGAAGGCGCTCGGATTGACCGGCGTCTATAAGGAGAAGGGACTCATCCCGACACCCGATGAACAGAAGGCGAGATACCTTTTGGCGCTCAAGGGAGAGATAGTCAATTCTCTTTTGAAGATTCCTGAAATAGTCGAAATCGATGTAGTGCTGAATATCCCGACGAAAGAAGAATTTTCTGACGATACTGGAAAATCGCAGAAGCGTCCCACCGCCTCTGTCGTAGTGAGGGTATCCCAGACGACCGATGCAAGAGAGCTGATAACCGAGAGCAAGATCAAGGAGTTCGTGGCAAATTCAGTGGAGGGTCTAAATCCACGTGATGTTGCTGTGATAATCACCTATCTCCCCGGGCCTGAAAAATTTGTCGCGACTCAGGATTACAGGCTTCCCAAAGGGGCCGCATCTTCAAAGGATGTCGTGAAGGCTAAGGATGAAAAGAGAGAATCAAAGCTCGTAGGTCTGAATTTAACCGAGGAGTCCAAGGAGCGGTTGAAGATATATCTGCTCATTTTCTTTGTCGCTCTAGTCCTGTTGTCATCGGGCTTGATAATAGCGATAGTCTATGCCTCAAGGCTGAGGAGAAAATCATCCTCCTCTGAAAGGGGATTGATCCCATCCGACAAGAGATCTGCAGTCGAGGGTGAGGTGCTTGAGGATGGCGAAGAGGAGCCTCAAGAGGGAGAGGACGACAATATTTTCCCCGAATAAGATGAGAATTTGATTTTTTTCTTTGAAAGACGCAACTTTGGGTATGAAGCCCGCCGATACTATATTTGAGACGTAATCAATACCTGGAGAAAATATGCAATTTAAGTCGATACAACCAAATCTTGTGCGCTATCAGATGAGAATGGTTCAGGGGGAAAATCCCCACGAACAGGCTCAGAAACGTCCCGGCGCATTTGGCCGGTTTCTTTCAGGCTTTGGCAAGATTATGGGGGCTGTTGCGGCTCCTCTTTCGTTCATCTTCCCGCCCGCTGCTATAGGTGCTGCTGGTATGTATGGGCTAGGTCAGATAGGTGATCAGGTGCAGGCCCGTGCTTATACGCGCCAGATTGAAAATGTTCAGAAGCAAAAGGCCATGCAGATATCCTTCCCGGGTTTGGGTAATGCTCAGGGAAATGTCGATCCGGTGACCTATGGTGTCTCGATGCAGGATCAACAGGTTACCAATGTATTGTTTCAAAGGGATGCTGCATTGAATGATATGAATCAAAAGCTCCTTAAGTAGAGGTTTGAGGATTATGGTAGAAAAGGTTAAAAAACAACGTGTTAGCCATCCACAGTTAAAGATAGTTCCTAATGAAATAAGGGACTTGGCCAAGACTTCAGAGGGATCTAAACTTTCAAGAAAGGGTGAGCTTGCCAGCCGTTTTAAAGAATTGCTGGGTAGAAGGCAGTTTCCTGCTACAGCCGAATTGACCGCTGAAGAGAGGAAGGAGATATTATATGATCTCGTCGCTATACGAAAAAAAGGTGAGACCCCATTTATTCCTGAGACCCCAAAAGAGGCCCAGATGTTGAGAGATGGCTTCGAAAGGTATCATAATCTTCCTGAGAATATGAAAGTGGATCTCACAAGAAAAGGAATTACACCTCAAACCTTCGCACTCTTTTTTTCAATGCTGCAAAAATTTAAGAAGGGCTAATCTGGATTTCTCATAAAGCAATGAAAAATCCAGGAAATCTCAAATTACAAACTGCAAATTCCAAATAAATTTCAATGATCAAATTTCAAAATATCCAAAACAGTCTGTTTTATGTGTTTGAACATTGATTTTTTAGTTTGAAGTTTGTAATTTGTGATTTATTTGGGGTTTGGTGCTTGAAATTTGGAATTTCAAAGCATTTCTCACTGTTATTATGAGAAATGCGAGTTTAAGGTTGGGGGATTTTCTCCCCATTTTCCAATAGATTTTCTAAAATGTCTTTTTCCAATTAGTTAAGCAAATCAAATAGTTAAGTTTAAATCAGAGGCTATTTCCAAGTGGCACGGAACATGCAAGCTTAAATCTGCGACCAGATAACTTTACATGGGGGTAGTGATGGCAAGTTTACCGGCGAAGAAGATGAAAAAAAGAATACCTTCCAAATTGGAGCTTGAGGACAAGGCGCGTCGAAAGGCGGCCGCCGAAGTCACAGCTGCAATCGAGCATGGGAAGCGAAAGAGGGGCCCGATTCATTTTACTAAGAAGGAGATGGGTTTGTTGAGAAAGCGCGACGAACTCATCGCACAGTATATGCCCTTTGCCGCCTCCATCGCGAACAGAGTTTGTCAGACACTCTCATCCGCAGTCGATCATGATGAGGTTATGTGCAACGCGAGATTGGGACTTCTCGAAGCGGCCAAGAGATTCGATCCGAAACAGGAGGTCGATTTCAGAACTTACGCGTATTATAGGATCAAAGGCTCGATATATGACGGTTTGCGCCGCAGCGGATGGCTGCCGCGCACCTTGTATGCCAAGGTCAGGTTTGAAGAAGCGGCCAGCGAATATCTGCAGAACAAGGCCTATGGCGCTCAGAAGGATGATGTTTTGCTCAGCAAAACAGATGAGGAGATAGCCGATACCGTAAACCAGCTGGCATCGATCTATATTGTATCTTTAGAAGGGAGCGAGGAGTGTGAAAACCTTGAAGAGAAGAGCTCGGAGATGGATGTCGAACGCAGGGCGGAATTCATGCAGGTTCGTAAATATATGAGGGCTGCGATAGCCGATCTTCCCGACAAGGAGAAGAAGCTGATCATGATGTATTATTTTCAGAACAGAACTCTCGAAGAGATAGGAAAGAGGCTAGAGCTGTCGAAGTCATGGGTCTCGAGACTCCATGCGAGGGCGCTTGAGATGATGCTTAAGAGGATTAAGACGCTCGCTACTCAGACGATAAGCGATAATAGCGAATCGACGTTCGATACATCCGATGTATCCGAGACGTTCGATTTATAATTTTGGGTAAGTAAACTGGAGAAAATTATGACTGTAATAAGCAAAGTCGGTGCAAAAACTGTTCAAAAGGCTTTTCAGGAGAGCCAAAAGCTCGCGAAGCCGCTCGATAACGCAACCACTTTCAAGGATCTTATGAAGCAGGCGGACGATGGCAAAGAGTTTGCCAAGTCGCTGGGTATGAACAACGATGGCGCCGCGAAGACGATTGAAACTATCGATGCGAAGGATGTGGCTTTCGATGCCGGCGATCTCACTTCGAATTCAAAGGGTCCGGATGGCAAGGAGAGGTTCGTTGAAATGTTATGTGAGATAAACAAAGGCCAGATGCACATGGATCAACTGGTTAATCATGTTCTTTACAGCGGAAAGAAATTCACGAATCAGGAGATGCTTGTGATACAGGCTCATGTCTATCATTATGCACAGATGACAGAGATGACGGTGAAAGTAGCGGAACAAGGTGTAAACTCTGTTAAGACAGTGCTCAATACACAGGTTCAGTAATGGGGGAATCGAATATCATGGGAACGCTCGAAAGACATAAAGTATTAGCCGCGATGATCGTGAAGGGTAAGGTCGATGATTACACTCCACTCGTCGATGCCCTCTCCCCTGAGGAGAAAAATCCTGTGAAAGAGTATATCAAAGAGCTGATGAATGAATCCGATGCCAGATACGCGGCTCTTGCCGAGATAAAAAAATTAAAGGCCAAACGCGATTTCAGGGACCTCGAGAAGGTTCACCCTGGATGGATACTTTACGCGCTGAGAGATGAATCTCCAAGGGTGATAGGCATTATCTTAAGATATCTTCCTTCAAGGCAGGTCAGATACATAGTGCAGAACCTCCCGCCAAAGACCAGGGAGAGCCTTCCCCATATGGTGGAATCGTTTGCTGTTCCTTCAGAGGTGCTGGAGTTAGTTAAGAAAAAATTTATGGAGAGGTTTTCTTTTTTGAGTCCCGCCGTATCGGGTACGATTGCAAATCTCACAGCTGTCGATGGGGAAGGGGTAATGTCGATCGTTAAAGAGCTTGGAATAATGGAGTTGGGATTTGCGTTGTCAGGGCTCTCTAAACCATCGATGAAGATTCTCTATAATCGTTTAAAATTGAAGGATGCAAAAAAACTTAGGCAAAGGATTGTCGGATTTGAAGATGATTCCGCTTTAAGAAGGGAAGCGCGCTTCGCCCTTTTGGATATGAATTTAAAAGAGGAGGGCGAGGAGGAGCTTATACTAGAGATGGGGCTCAATTTTTTATCGAGGGCTATTTTGAAGGGTGATTCTTCGAGTGTCGATGTCATCTCCCAGAAGTTGCCCCCTCAATTTGGTTACAAGTTTAAACGCAAGGTCACTGAGAATTCAGTCTCCGTTAATGAAGAAAATGTGAAAAAAAGACTTAAGATCGTCTCAAAGCTTCTTTCTGATATGAGAAACGACCTGGTGATGGAGCTGAGCGATGACGAGGATACCGCGAGTTTTATATCCGAAACAGTTAACAGTTTACAGTTTACAGTTAAAACCATCAGATATAATATCGAAAAACTGTGAACTGTGAACTGTGAACTGTGAACTGAAAACTAGGAGTTTTTGTGGCAAAAATCGTAAAACAAAAGGACTTAAAAAAGACGGATAAATCCGCCCCTGCCGTTTCGAAGAGTTTCGTCAGCCCTATAGTCGGAAAGGGAGGCATCGTTGATAAAAAGGTGCTGGCTGCCGGGGGTAAGGCGGAGGATATTCTGAAACAGGCCCAGGTCGAAGCTGAAAAGATAAGAGCCGAGGCTGAAAAAATAAAAACGGGCATTGAATCAGCAAGAGAAAAGGCAAAAAAAGAGGGATTTGAGTCGGGACGCGAAGAGGGATTGCAGGTCTTTACTGAAAAGGTAATACAGCTGGAAAGGGAGCGTGAGGCATTTTTTGAAGAGGCGCAGGATGAAGTGATGAAACTCGTCATGTCTATCGCCGAAAAGATCATCGGCAAGCTAGTCTTGCAACACGAAGGGATTATAGAAGTTGTCGTGCGTCAGGCGCTGGAGCGGGCGATCGGCGACAGAATAACAGTGCGCCTCAATCCGGATGACTATAAAGAGATAACCGATAAGGGTGTTGGATTTGGCGATATCATCGACAGGACGAGAAGGCTCACCTTTCGTGAGGATGAATCGATCGAACGCGGCGGATGTGTTGTTGAGACCGAGGTTGGAACGATCGACGCGAGGCTCGAGACGCAGCTTAAGGCGATTCGCAAAACGCTCGGGGTGGGATGATGGAGAAGAGGGTAAAAAAAATTCAGACTGAAGTAGGGGAGTTAGAGATTCCCGTCGTCGATTTTCATAAATATCAACATCTCCTTTCATCACTTTCAACATACAATATAAAGGGGAAGGTGACTGAGCTGACAGGTCTTGTCGTAAGGGCAGTCGTCCCAGGCGTGAGGATGGGTGAACTCTGTTTTATAGTTCCATATCATGGTCTGGCCCCCATAAAAGCAGAAGTCGTCGGTTTCAAGGATCAGGAGGTGCTCCTGATGCCGCTTGGAAATCTTGAGGGAATAGGTTTGGGTAACGATGTCATTCCCACAGGGCATAACCTCACAGTGAGAGTAGGTAACGGGCTTTTAGGAAGGGTGCTCGATGGTCTGGGCGATCCGCTCGATGAGGACAAATTAGGCCCACTCGATTTTTCAGCTGAGTATCCCGTCACAGCCGAACCGCCCAAAGCGATGAAGAGAGAGCGCGTTACAAGGCCTATCTCGGTCGGGATCAGAGCGATCGATTCTGTTCTTACGGTTGGCGAGGGGCAGAGAATAGGTTTTTTCGCGGCGGCAGGTGTCGGTAAATCCACACTGATCGGCATGATCGCTCGCAATACGGAGGCGGATATCAACGTCATCTGTCTCGTCGGTGAGCGAGGCAGAGAGGTCAGGGATTTTATAGAGGGCGATCTTGGCGAAGAGGGATTGAAGAGATCGGTCGTCATCGTTTCCACATCGGACCAGCCCGCGCTTGTCCGTTTGAAGGCGGCATATGTAGCGACAGCCATAGCTGAATATTTTCGCGATCAGGGAAAGAGGGTCATGCTCATGATGGATTCGGTGACCCGTTTTGCCAGAGCGCTTCGCGAAGTTGGACTCGCAGTTGGAGAGCCGCCTGCGAGACAGGGTTATACGCCATCGGTCTTTTCGATGTTGCCCCGACTTCTTGAGAGGAGCGGAAATTCAGATAAGGGTTCGATAACGGCTTTTTATACGATACTCGTTGCTGGAGATGACATGAACGAGCCGGTCGCAGATGAGACGAGATCGATTTTGGATGGACATATCATCCTCTCCAGGGCGCTTGCCGCCAGAAGTCATTATCCAGCCATTGATATTTCTGAGAGCATCAGCCGTGTCATGGATTCCATCGTCGAAGAGGATCACAAGGATTGTGCAAGAAAATTGAGGGAGGTTGTAGCTAATTATGAGAAGGAGAGAGATCTGATTTTGATAGGCGCGTATGAAGAGGGCTCAGATCCGAAAGTCGATTACGCGATTGAAAAGATAGAAGAGGTGAACGAATTTCTGAAACAGAAAGTTACTGACAAAATTTCATTCGAAGAGGCTGTGGAAAAGCTCAAAGAGATTTTTTCGTAGGGGTGTGAATCATGGCTGAAAAATACCGCCTACAGCCTATTTTGACCGTGAGAAAGAGGGTGAAGAGACAAGCTGAAATTCAGCTCTCTATCGCCCTCAAAGAGTTCAAAGAGGCGAAGGAAAAACTTAAAAAACTCGAGGAAGAGAAGGCAGAAATTGTAAAGGCGTGGAAGGCTAAGAGGCGCGAGATGGAAAAAGAGATGGGGCGCGGGGCTTTTATCGGCGAAGGAAATCGCTTTGTGAATTTTTTAAGGAAATTAAAAGAGGATCAGGAGAAGAAGGAGAAGGAGATAGAAAAACAGAAAGCTGCGATAGAGAAGGCCAAGGAGAACGTGGCGAAGTGCAGAAGAAAATATATCGATGCGTGCAAATCGCTTCAGACGATGGAGAAACATAAGGAGTTGTGGGAGAAGAAACAAAAGGATATACTGACGAAAAAAGAGGAAAAGGAAATGGATGAACTCTCAAGAACAATTCATTCATTAAAAAAATGGCGCGGCGAAAAGTCAGTGTTTGAAAATTAGCATATAGCGCTTAGCGGATAGGTTTTTCTATCCGCTAAACGCTATGCGCTATAGTTGGAGTTATTATGACCAAAAGAACAAAAGACGTTGAAAAACCGAAGGAACCAATAGCTTCTCAATACAACTATAAGCCGAAGCCGAAGGCAAAAGATCAGAAGAGCAAGTTCGACAAGCTTCTCGAGCAGAAACAATTCAAACAGAGCTCCACCGTACAGGATTCCTCGCTTTTCAGAAAGACAGCGACAGAGCAGGCCGTAGGCCAGGCTCGTTCGCAGGATCAGGGGGATCGGGAGAAGAGGGATGAGAAGAAGGAGTTTCAGAAGAAAGATGGCGACGAGAGGTCGTCGGAAAAGAGGTCGGAATCTGGTCAGAAGGTAGGCGCTAAGCAATCGCTGAAGGACCAAAAGCAGCAGGGCGGATCGCAGAACAAGCAAGGCGGCAAGGGTTTTGGCATGGCAAAGAGGGGTGTTGTAGAGAAAAAGGGATTGGAGCAGAAGGGAAAGAGCGACACCTCTGTCGTAGCAAAGGGAAAATTCGCAAGGGAGCTGGCACAGAGTTTAAAGGATTTGTCCTCAACTCGCGCGAAGAGTGTCGATCAGGAAGTATTAAATGAAATCGTAAAATACGTGAAACTTGCTAAGAACGATAACGATGAGAAGGAGATGGAGATTCATTTCAGGGATAAGCTCTTCAAGGGGTTGAAGCTCAAAGTTGCATCGACGGGAAAGGGTAGGGTCAGCGTCCACTTTTCATCCTCCGATTCCGAGACGAGAAGGATATTTGATTCGAACAAAAAGCGTATTGTAGATGCTTTGGGGAAACAAGGAATAGAGGTTGATGAGATTAGTGTTAGCTGATATATATTTAATCTGATGACTATCAAACCATTCAAACTCAAATTGAAAAAAGTCACCGAGAGGGATATCCTGTGGGTATCATCCCTTTTTGAGCTCCCCTCCCATCTGGGATTGAATCCCACTATCACAGAGGATATTACAAATATTGTTTCGAGGCAGATCGGCGTAAATATGCGGATGGAGCTCGATAATTATCAGAGGGAGACGTTCGGTGCTTTGAAGAAGAGGTTTGCGCACACATTTTTCGGTTTTTCATCCGAGATGATTCCCGATTCGCTTGATATCGTAACCCAGCTCGACATACCCTTCACCCTCATGATGGTGGAGCGGCTTCTTGGTAGTTCCAAGACGACATTTCCACATCCGAGGGATCTGACAGAGATCGAACAGGGGGTCTTTCAATATCTGATTTTAAATATCCTCTCAGAGATTCACAAAACTTTAAAGGCCAAGAGCAAAACGAGATTTCTTTTTAAAAAATATATCATCGGAGAACAGGACTTGAGCAGGACTTTTGAGCCTGATGAGGAGATGGTGGTTCTCAACTACCGCATTTGGGTGGGCGATAACTGTGGTTTTGTCAGAATTCTTTTTCCATTCTCTCTGATCGATAAAGTCGGATCTGTCCCCGAAGAGATGTCAGAGTTCAGTGAAGAGCGCTTACAACTGGTCGAACAAAATCTTGAGAGTTTCGGTTATCTCAACACATTGATTTGGGCAGAGGCAGGCAGAAGCAACGTTTCAGGAGCCGACTGCGGGGGCCTTGAAGAGGGGGATGTGGTCATCTTCGATACTTCCGAGATCGATTTTAAAGATGGCAAGCCAGGTGGTAATCTCATATTGCGTGTCGGCGACGGATTGGCTCTTGGCCTCTTGTCAGATTTTGAATTTGCCGGAAAAAATGATATAAAGTGTAAGATAAAAAAGTTATACAGAGGAGACTAGTGCTTCGTCAATTTAATTGACACTGGTGTCAATATAATAATATTAAATTGTTACGAGCACTTGTACCTGTCCTCAATATAATATAATAAAAAACTAAACAGATGAGGTGCTAAATTATGCCAAGGCGCAAGAAGGAAGAAAAACCCGAAGAGGGAAGCGGTTTTGATGATAATTTTGATGAGTTCGACGAGCTCGAAGAGGAAAAGCCTGAAACTTCGGAGGATACAGATCCGATAGAAGAGGGAGAATCTGAAGAGGAGGAGTTAGGCGAAGACCTCTTCGATGAAGATGCCTCCGAGGCTGAATCTGAAGAGGTAGAAGCGGCGCCTGAAGAAGAACTGCCCTCAATCGAAGATGAAACACCGATGGAGGATGAATCATCAAAGGAGAATATCGCCTTCGAATCTTCACCCGATGTCGCAGTTCAACTCGTCGCCGTGATGGGAAAGAGAAAACTTAGCTTGAGGGATATTCTGGATCTTAAACTGGGCTCAGTCGTAGATCTAAAAAGGCCTCCCAATGAGACAGTCGATCTGGTAGCTAACGGCAAGCTGATCGCCAGAGGCGAACTCGTCGAGATAGAAGGAAAGTTGGGAGTTAAGATATTGAAGATAGTGAGGTAGTTTGTAGTTCACAGTTCACAGTTTACAGTGAACTGTGAAAACTTCGACCACATAGCTTTTACTGTAAACTGTAAACTTTATAATGGGGGATTTATGTTTTTCAGTCCATTACTCACAGCTGCTGTTTCTACTGTAGAGGCGACGCCATCCACCACCATTGATTTTACATGGCTCTTTCTAAAGATGGTCATCTTTTTGGTGATCGTCATCGTGTTAGCGCTCATCTTTCTCAAATACGGTGCCCCGAGATTGCGTAAAACTATGGGGATCGAGGGATACTTTGAAATTTTGGGGAGAAAAAGGCTGGAGGGAAGAAAAGTCCTCTATTTTGTTAAGGGGCCTGAAAGATATTTCGTGATCGGAGTCGCGGAACATGGTATAAGTAAAATCGCCGAATATAAATTAGATGAAATAGAAGGGGTGGGGGGAGATGCTCAGTCAAAGAAATAAAAAGAGCCTTAAACTTTTCGTCGGTGTCGGCGTTGTCCTTTTAACTCTATCAATAAGCTCCATTGCGCATGCCCAGAACGTGGCCGCAATGAGCGTCTCAAAGCCGCTCGTGCTCTTGGGGCTGCTCGCATCTTTGGCGCTGGTTCCTTTCATGGTCATGATGGTGACCTCGTTTGTCAAGATAGCGGTCGTCCTCTCTTTGGTCAGAAATGCGATCGGCACGCAGCAGGTGCCGCCTAATATCGTCGTCACAGGCCTTGCTGTGATACTCACGATTTACATAATGGCGCCAGTCGGGCAGGAAATTTACAGCTCTGCTAAAGGTGTTATTAATCAGGGGAGTAATCAGCCGATGATGTCGCAGGCGACGGTCAAGCTTCTCCTCGAAGGGGTTGAAAAGGGAAAGGGGCCAGTTCGCGCATTTCTCCTCAAACATTCCCATGAGAAGGAACAAAATCTCTTTTACAATCTCGGTTTGAAGCTGGAGAACGATCCAAAGAAGAAGGATGAGATTAAAAAAGAGGATTTTATAAATCTCATCCCAGCCTTCGTCGTGAGCGAACTAGCCGAAGCCTTTCAGATCGGTTTCATAATCTTTTTGCCATTTTTGGTGATAGATCTTGTCATAGCCAACATTCTTCTTGCCTTGGGCATGTTCCAGATCTCGCCGATCACTATTTCGTTGCCGTTTAAGCTCTTGCTATTTGTGCTGGTAGATGGCTGGCACCTCATAGCGAGAGGATTGATATTGGGGTATGTCTGATGTCGGGATATTTTGTCGCCATAGCAAAACAGTCTCTGTTTTTGGTACTGATTCTCACAGGGCCACCGGTGCTAATCGCCATGGTAGTCGGTTTGACCATCAGTATTCTCCAGGCGACGACTCAGATTCAGGAGCAGACGCTGACTTTTGTGCCAAAGCTCTTTTCAGTTGTTCTCGTCCTGGCTATCGGGGGACCATGGATGCTTGCGCAGCTGATAGGTTTTACCATTTCCCTTTATGAAGCAATCCCGACGTATGTGCATTGAGTTTATAAAAACAAAGGCGCATGTAGCATGTGGCATGTAGGATGTAGTAAAGCCATGCAACATGCGATTTTTCCCCAATGAATGATATCCTATCCAAAATTGGCGTTAATATAAATGTTACTTTTGCCCTCATCTTTTTTTCACTTCTTTGGGTGCGCGTGTTGGGAATGGCGATCATGATTCCCTTCCTCTTTGGCAAGCCGGTGCCGAAATATGTCGTCGTTGGGTCGGCTTCAGTTTTGGCGATATTTTTGTTTCCGTACCTCATGCCTGCAACTCAACCTGACCTCACAAATGATTTCCTGATGCTCTTCATGCTCTATCTCAAGGAGGCCTTTTACGGTATAGTCATGGGGTTTTCAGTCGCTATATTTTTCTATGGATTTCAGGCGGCTGGCCAGATGATCGATGGCCAGCGGGGTATGTCTATAGCCAGATCGATACTGCCTCAGCTGGGGGAGCAGAGCGCCCTCTCCGGCATCCTGCTCTTTCAGATGGCGGTCGTCCTCTATTTGAGTTTTGGCGGTCATCTCGTATTTTTAGATTCATTTATGATGAGTTACAAGGCGTTGCCTGTGCTCGAGTTTCCTCAGGTGGGGCCGGGACTCTTTCCCCTCATGGATCTATTCGCCCGCATCACTGGGGAGGTGCTCTATATTGCCGTCCAGATAGCTGCCCCAATAATGATAGCGATATTCGTAGCCGACATAATCTTAGGTCTGTCAAACCGTATAGCCCCTCAAATAGATGTCTGGATGCTCGGTTTTAATATCAAGGGCTATGTCGGAATCCTGCTCTTCTTTACAGCACTTGGGATGATAGGGAATCAGGTATATAATTATACCCAAAAATCAGTTATTTACGTTGAAACAGCTAAAAAGTTACTTGAAGGTAAGCCCGACGAAGTTCAGCTCGAACTCGACAAAAATATCGAGGATATCAAGCTGCCGATGGAGGTTATTACGAAGTAGTATCTTACACAAAGAGGAGAGGACAATGAGATTCAAATTTAACTATCGATATTTAATAGCAATTTTCATCCTATTTTTATCACTCATTTTTTTCGCACATGAGATGAGTGCAATGGAGGTAATCAACAGAGTAATTTTGAATTTTGATTCTGAAGAGAGCTATGACAATGTAACAGTTGAAAATGTTGATGAGCTTGCCTTGGAAGATATCAAAGAGAAAGATTCTGATATTGATATCGGAAGCTTGAGGTTATCAAAAAAATATTGCGACATTCCATTTTATAAAGATCAGAAACAGGGGATATGTTCTGCTTTTTTTCAGCAATACTATGGTGAACTGCTCGTTTGGAGCAGCTTAGTCTCAGCCACTTCGATAAATGGAAAGTTTGTTCATGAGAATTTAACCTATTTTAATGGGATTGATATTTCAACCAGGCCGGAAATTGAAGAAGAGCGGGCGATCGAAATCGTGCAAGGAAGACTCTCTACTGAGAAGAAGCCGGAGCTGGTTGAGCTGGTTGTTTTTCCGCATGGAAGTGATTTGGATCGGATCTATTCACTGAGTTGGAAGATCGATATGCCTATGACGCACGATGACAGGGTGATGACTCTCTTTATAGATGCGATATCGGGGCGGACGCTCTACGACTATAACAGAGTTGACTATCAGATTGGCGCTAAAGGGAGT
>JBDRGF010000091.1:0-10206 GCA_043818055.1 Pseudomonadota bacterium
CTCACCAATTTATCCCATTTCTGTATCGGCTTTGAGCGGCTCAAGTACCAGATCTCTTTGTAGTCTGATTTTGGAATTTTTAGTCCCAGCTTTGGGTTATAGAGAATAGTGGTGTCGAATATCTGCGAAAAATCGCGTAGGACTAGCATGACTGGCCCCTCGAAGGGATAGGACTTCATCTTTTCAGCCTTCTTGTGAAGGACACGTTCCAACACATCGACATGATCCTGAGCAGTTATGATGCCGTGAATATGGCTTGGGTCTCTGCCCAAAAACATCATCGCCTCTTTCTTGTCATGGAAAATATGGGAGATTTCAACGCCGATGACTTTACCCGTGATATGATCCTTCACTTCAAAATCAGGCCGCTCCCTTTTTTTGTAAAGGCGATATTTGGCATCGAACTTCCTGTTATAAAGTCTCAAAAAAAATGCCAGTGCTTTTCTCTCGAGTCTCTCTTTTTCGTCCATGTGCTTTCAGATATCATGGAATAATTGGCGAATGCAAAGGTGAATGTAAATAAAGGAAAAGGCGCATGTAGCATGTGGTAGAGAAGTAAAAAACGCATGTGGTGAAAGCCTCACCCCCATCCGCCCTACGCCACGTCATTCGACATGGCAAGGGCACCTTCCCCCTTCCAGGGGAAGGGCTTGGTGGTTTTGATCTTTCTACATACCACATACTACATGCTGATTTTCCCCTTGTAGAATTTTCAAACCCTGTTATATGTTTTTCATAACCAGGGAGGTATCTATGCAAACAAATACTATTGCTACACAGGGAAATATTGCAGTTGTCCAACAGGTATTTGTCACGAAAGTTTATATGTGGATGTGTGCCGCTCTTTTGACTACGGCGGGTGTCTCGTATTATGTCGTTTCAAACCCGCAGGTTTTACAGGCGATCATCTATAACCAGGTACTCTTTTTCGGTTTGATTATAGCTGAGTTCGCAATTGTCATAGCGATATCCGCTGCCATAAACCGTCTCTCGGCGACTACGGCAACGGCGCTCTTCTTTTTATATTCAGCGCTCACAGGAGCTACACTCTCCATTATATTCGTCGCTTATACGAGGGAGTCGCTCGTCAACACGTTTCTCATCACAGCCGGCACATTCGGAGCGATGAGCTTTTACGGGTATGTAACAAAGAAAGATTTGACGAGTATCGGTAACCTTTGCTTCATGGGGCTCATCGGTGTGATTGTCGCATCGATCGTGAATATCTTTTTCAAAAGTACTTTCATTCAAATGATCACCACTTATGTCGGTGTGCTCGTATTTGTCGGTCTAACCGCATATGATACGCAGAAGATCAAACAGATGGGACCTGCTTTCAAGGAGGGCTCCGAAGAGCAGCAGAAGGGGGCTATCTTAGGCGCTTTGAGATTGTATCTCGACTTCATCAACCTCTTTTTGATGCTGCTGAGATTGTTTGGGCGCCGGAGATAAGGAAGTACACGGGCTCAAAATTCAACAGGCGGGAGGCGTCATATGAAGATCGGCCCAAAGAGACCAATTAACCTTGAGAATCTATTTCATGGTCACCCCATCCAATCCGCAAAACCATCTTCTGGAGATGGAATAACAAGTTATCGTGAACTTGCGGGCGGCCGACTTGGTATTAGTTCGTCGCCATCCGGTGAGTTAAAAGCTTTGAAAAAAGTTGAGGGAGCTGATTCCCTGGATGATACACTTGATTTAGTCCGGTCAGCCGATAATCATGATTTAAGACTCCTTACATCTTTAGTTTCCAGCATGTGGGGTGATATATTGTGTCACATAACATGTGTTTCAACTCTTATAATGGGTGGAAGTCAGCTGGGTGAGGACAAAATATTGCAGTATTGCCAAGAATCTTTAGATGCCAGGTTGACGGAGTTTTTTCAGGTCATAAGTGGTTATCTAGATGAAATCTATAAAGTTCCAAAAAATGATATTGTCGCTAGACCGTCAAATAATCTATTGCTTGAGTTTGTGGAGGAGGTACGGGATAAAGGCAAAAGTAATTTCATTTCTTCTCCTACGACTTCATATCATTTCGATTTTCAAACGATTGATGATATTTGCATTAAATGTTTCGGTTTTATCAAAAAGGTAGCCGAGACTTTGATAGAGTTTCAGGGTTGCGATCCTTTTACTGTAAGATCTCTTGCGGGTGTTTATGCCGAAGTTGTAGGAGGGTATATCGACTGGTTGAGATTCTATACACAAAAAATAATAATTAAGTACGATGAAGAAATCAGAAAAGAGTTGGAAAGCTTGAGGCATGATTATACGAACTGGTTTCAGGGGCTGGTTGGAGGAATCGATATTGTTGCTATCTCTTCAGCTTCACTTGATGAAAATATTGATTTTTTAAAGGATCAGTTGAACGCATCCAGAGATATTTCACTGGATAGACCTCTGGCAAAGATTGTTCAGGCGCATACGGTAGCTTTTAGGTTAAATCCTGTTGATTTTCCCGAATATGGTGCCAATACTTCTATGTCAGTAAAGTACCTTTTGGGAAGAGTTGTCACCAATGTTTTAACTAATTCTGCAACATATGCATACCCCAATTTTACTGGAGGTCCTTTTGAGATTTCAATGCTGTATGGATTGATCTGTTTTTCAGACTGCGGTCAGGGGATGGATGAAGAGGTAAAATCAGTGCTCGGTAAAGAATTGGTTACGTCAGGGAGTGTCAGTACTGGCTCTGGAATGCACGACTTATCAACACGCGCGCTTCCCGAATTAGGTGCTAAGATGGCTTTTTTTTCAAGGAGGAATGTTGGAACTTCATTTATCTTAAGTCTTCCAACTGGTATTCTGAAACCTGTTGACGAAACTTATGTGAAATTCCCCACCATCTTAAGCTTCATTCTTTCATCGGTTGCGGGTTTTGAGTGGGCGAATCTTGAGGCTTTTCAGAAATTCAATGTCTGGAAACGATTTTCTTCGTTGTTTAAAAGTTTTACAGCTAAAGAATATCACCTAATCTCAGGAGAGGAAATCTTTCTTAAAGCAATTCATTCAACACCTTGGATAGCTTCTTCTTTTTAGAAGCCATGATGGCTCCAACAAATATCAACAACATCCCGATTATTCTGGTGGAATTGTTCTCGATGGCTTGCCCGCCAAAAAGACCGAAGTGATCGATGATCGCGGAGGTGAGAAGCTGCGATGAAGTCAGACAGATCGATGTCACCATCGCTCCAATTCTTACAACAGCGAGGTTTGCAAGGTATACTGTAAATACGCCAAAGCATCCTCCCATAAAATAATGGATGGGAATGCCGGCAATTTTAAAATTTCCGTTTCCAAGTCCGAAAGTCAGAAGCGCAAGAGCGAAAAGAGTTCCGACTAGATGGTTTACGAATGAGCTCTTCATTCCGCCTATTCTCGTACCGAGGCTAGCGTTCAAAAGCCTCTGCATCACGAGGATGCCTCCGGCTGAAATTGCAAGCGTTGCGGGAAAAAGAAACACCTATTACCTCCAGAATACCAATGCTAAGCCGATCAGTGATGCGACGAGTCCAAAGATTCGTCCCCTGTTGACCTTAAATTTCGGAAGAGAAAATATCCCGAATTGATCGGCGATGGTTGAAAATATTATATCGGCTGTGATGACAAGGCTCAACGTCACCAGCATTCCAAGCTTTGGTATCACAATATTGCTGATGACGACGAGCATGACCCCAAAGACTCCTCCCAGCAGGAGATACTTAGGCCCGTCAAACGTTTTCTTGAGTATATTCAGATTGATATTTTTTACGACGAAGATGAATGAGAGCAACGTGCCGACAAAATGCGCGACGAAGGAAGATTCCAAAACACCGATCTCTTTTCCCAAAGAGGCATTGAGCTGCATCAGTATCGCAATAAACGCCCCGGAAACAAGACTTCCTATAATGGCATAAAGTTTGTTATTCATAACGGCGTGTCTCATACCACTATCCCCACCTAAGTCAACACCGGGTGTCACCCCCACACCGGATGTCACCCCTACACCCGGTGTGGGGAAAAGGTAAGCAAGTTTTGTGCCATTATCGTTTCTTGATTAGGAAGATGATGAGGGCTATTGCGATGATCAATATGGCGATGGCAATTAGAGAGGATAGGTTCAGGAGTGACGGTTGCCAGTCGAAGAAAACTCCCATGAGAAATCCCAAAATTGTTCCTGTGATGAAGCCGTTTAAAAGGCCTATTCCTAGTGATTCGCCGAGGTTCATGACGATATCTTCTTTCGCATACATTCCGCTGATGAAGCTTCCTACCACACCCCCGACTACTCCACCGACCATGCCAAGGGCGGTAGCGAGCATCATCCCCTTTGCAATTCCAAATGTGATCTTCGTCTGTAATGAGAGCATCTGGTTGATGTGCATGATTACTGCTCCAAGCGCTCCGCCGACGTGGGAACCATAGACGATCCAGCTTTTTCCAAAGATCAGATCTTTAAGTTTATCCATCTTCACCCTCCGATGCAGCTATCCTATCACATGAATGGATATGTAGACAAGGAATCGATACTCAATTATAATCACAAACCAGATTATGATTAAATCGAATAAAATGACTATGGAGGATGCTGAATCCTCAAAATTATTTCCGGGAAGATATGAGATTCGCGGAATGGTCGGCAGGGGAAATTTAGGTCGGGTCTTTCTCGCCTTCGACAAGAATATAGAGAGGGAGGTCGCTGCCAAGGAGCTCTCTGGCGATCCTGAGCACAAAGCATATCAGATAGGTCTCATGCGCCTGATCAGGGAGGCGAAGATCACAGGGGCTCTCGAGCACCCGGGCATAGTTCCGATCTACGATTTCGGAACAAAGTCGGATGGCACCTTCTATTATACTATGAGGAGGATCGCGGGCATCCCACTCTATCAGGCGATCAACGAGTGCAAATCGCCGACCCCTGAGGAGTCGTTTAAAAAGAGGATCAAACTCCTGGATAGCTTTATAGATGTCTGCGACGCCCTTGGCTACGCTCATTCGAAGGGCCTTATTCACAGAGATCTCAAGCCGGAACATATCATACTGGGAAAATTTGGTGAGACGGTGATCCTCGACTGGGGGCTCGTGAAGAAGGTCGGCGATAAGGACGAGCTTTCACTCGATACCGACGCGGATATATCGAAATATCTCTCTCAGGATGTCACGGTTGATGGGACAGTGCTCGGCACACCTTCATTCATGTCGCCGGAGCAGGCAAACCCAAAGCACGGAGCTATCGATCAGAGAAGCGATGTCTATAGTTTAGGCTGCATCCTCTATGTGATTTTGACCGGAGAGAAGCCTTACCAGAGAGATCGGGAACATCTCTTTGAAAGGTTGCAAAGCTCTGATCCCTCACCATCGCCCAAAAAGGTTGTGCCTTATATTCCAAGGGAGCTATGCGCGATTTGTGAAAAGGCGATGGCCAAGCAGAGTGCGTTTCGTTTTGAAAACGCCTCCGAGCTCGCCAATGAATTGAAGGCTTATCGCGATGGGAGACTCATATCAATTTATTCATATACGAGAAAGGAACTCATGATGAGATTCATAGAGCGGAACAAGACCTTGGTCGGTGCGATCGGCATAGTTATCATAGCAATCGTTGTCGGCCTGGGGCTCGCGCTTCATTTTGGATATGAAGCCAGAGATGCCAAAGAGGTCGCCGAGAATGCACTGACAGATGTCACAGCCCTTTCAGAGTCGAGTACGAAATATTCTAAACAGATCGTCTCGGATCTGAATCTCTATTTTGATGACCTTGCGAAAGCTATGACAATCTCATCGAAGGGGATATCGAAGAAGGGGCTTGATGATAAGGCTGGTATAACTCACAGTTTGAGATCACTCCATGAGAAGTATCCCAGGATCAAAACCTTTGAGGTGATAGAGCCTCCTGCAAGGGTGTTGGCTGCTTCTCCTAAGGCGCTCGACTTCATTATAGTGAAAGATCTCACGAAGATAAAAAATCCTCTTGGCTATTTCGACGAGAGGCAGGGCTTGTTCTCGCAGACATTCCGCACGCTCGATGGTGTTCAGGCAGTTTCGTTTCAGGTGCCGGTCTTTGAAGGGGGGAAAGTGGTGGCGTCGCTCGTCGCCTTGATCGACACAGAAAATCTTATTCCGGCTCTGTTTTCACAGGATCCTCTCTCATCTCCGTATCAGGTATGGTGCATGCAAGGGGATGGCAATCTTCTGTATGACGAGGACAAGGTTCAGATCGGCAGAAATCTTTTCAGCGATGAGATGTACGCAAAGTTTCCCGAGCTCCTGAAGTTCGGAGAGGATATGCGAAGTCAGGAGTGGGGAGTCGGGAACTACGCATTTCTGAACAGGGAGAAGAGTGGGAAGACCTACAAGGTTGCTGCATGGGATACCTTCGGCTCTGATTACGGGGTCAACTGGAAGGTTGTGGTGTCGTATCCGTATATAGCAAAAAAATGAATGTAGGGGGCGACCCCTGTGTCGACCCTTTGAATTAAAACGGGCAGACACGGGGGTCTGCCCCTACAAAAAAATCAATGTGTTATTTTTGGGCAGTTGCTATTTTCAGAAGTCATACTTCAAATCCACCCCACCAACAAAATTATTTGGATCCGTCGTAGCCCTTCGTAGGGATGGGGCGATGATTGTAGTGATCGAGAGGTTGGGTATAACTGACAAACCCTTCCACGCCTTCCATGTGAGCGAGAGATCGTATTCGAATAGGTTGAGTTTGGTTCCGACATCCGCGATATGATTCTTGTTGAAGCGTTTGTCGCCAACTCCCAGCAAGATGGATGTATGAAGCATGAGCTGCTCTAGAAGGTCGTAATGAAAACCGCTTCCAAAATCGAACCAGATCGAACCTCTGGTGCCATATGCGTTGACTGCAAAGAGTGTAAATATGTCGAAGTATTTCCATATCGGATAGGAGAGGTTCAGCCTGAACTCAACAGATGACTTGTTTGAGTAGTCGAGCGAATTCACATTCTTGTTTGGATAGTATATGATGACGGCCAGAGGGGTGATTGAGAGTTTATGAAATTCGGTTGAATAATAGGGGATGAAATCAATCTCATTAAATTGACCCTGGTTTGCCTCATCGTTTAGGACGAAGTTTCCCCATATCGTTGTTCCAAAGCCGTAAAATTCGAGAGTTGCGCTAGGTTGCCAGACGAAACCTTTGCTTGAGGCCAGTCCCCTCCACACGTATTTCGAAAGAAAATCAAACTCCACATTAGCAGAGAGATGTTTGATCAGCTTTTCATGTTTGACATCGCAATGGCGATCTTCCACTCCTCTTGTGGGTCGGTTGAAATTTCGCGGTGTGTCTCTGTGTTTCCCCGGATCGGAAAAGTATGATGGTGGACAGGTTTCATCTTCATCTGTGGCAAAGCTCTGAAGTGGAATTGCGATGAGCAAGATGAGCATAAATAAAAAATAACGCATGAGATCCCCCCTTTTCTTTTGTATGATAATTCTTTTGAACATAAAAACCAATAAAAGAATGAACAGAAAGAAAAAGCGCATGTTGCATGTGGCATGTAGTATGTGGTAAAACCAAAATCACCAAGCCCTTCCCCTGGAGGGGGGAAGGTGCCCGTAGGGCGGATGGGGGTGAGGTTTTTACCACATGCCACATACGTCTTTGTATTTGGGGGTTCTATGGAAGAAAAAAAGAGTTTGAAGAAGGCGTTGGGTTTGGTTACGCTTACCTCACTTGGCGTTGGTAGCATGATAGGCTCTGGAATCTTTGCCCTTCCCGCTGCCATGTCGGTCGTAGCTGGGCCCTCTCTGATATTTTCTATACTGATAGCTGGCATCATCACGACATTTTTGGCGATTGCATACGCCGAACTTGGAGCGGCATTTCCGCTCACAGGCGGGCCATATTCTCTGCCGCGCCTTGCTATGGGTGATCTCGGCGGCTTCATCATGGGATGGGGATATTTCATCTATCTCTTCATTGGCACCGCAGCTGTGATAGATATCTTCGTCGTCTATCTTGGCTTCTACATTCCGGGGCTGGCTATCGGGGAGAGACTCACCTCTACAGGTATTTCAATTGCGCTTATCGCGCTGTGGGTATTCACGATCATAAATATCCTTGGTGTTAAGTGGGGTGGCCTTTATAGCCTAATCACAACTGTTGGAAAGCTTCTCCCTCTCTTCATCTTTGGCCTTGTCGGTTTGAAGTACGTCACTTCATCGAACTTCACACCATTTTTTCCGATGGGATTCGGCGGCGTGACGATAGCGATCACGCTATTTTTCTGGTCATATACTGGTTTCGAATCGATAGTCATTCCATCTGAGGAGATAACTAACCCATCGCGCACGATACCGCTTGCAATGATCATGACGATGCTGATCACCATCGTCGTCTATATTTTTATCGCCTGCGTATTCGTCGGCATGATCGACTGGAGCGGCTTGCATCTTGCTGTTGGCGATTGGAGTGGCATCGGAAAGCTCTCGTCGCCGCTCGCGGATATATCGATGGGGCTCGGTTTGCCCGTGCTCGCTGCCATTGCCACCGTCGGCGCGATCATCGCCACAGCTGGAGCCGGAGGGGATTGGGTGTTGCTTCAGGGGAGGCTTCCGTTCGCGATGGCGCACGATGCCCTCTTCCTTTCGTCTATGGCCAAAGTGAACAAGCGTTTCGGAACGCCGGCGGCCTCTCTCATCTTCACATCGGTGCTCACTTCGATCGTATTGATAGCGATTCCAAACTTTCCCTCAGTCGCGCTGATTGCATCGGTTGCGGCGATCGTCCCATACGCGGCCGCGGCCATTTCGGTTCCGATTTTAAGAAGGACTAAAGCATCCACGCCGCGGCCATTCAGGTTGCCATTCGCAACCCTTGTGACGTTACTCGGATTCATCTTTGCGACATTTCTCATCTATTGGGCATCGTGGCCGTGGACGGGAGTCGGAGCCCTTTTGATATTGAGCGCTTACCCTGCATTTCTCTTCGTGAGGAGAAAAAATCTTGAGCTTAAAAGAAACGCATGGGTGCCCGTATATATGGCGGGGATTGTCGGAGTCTCATTAATCGGCGACAAACATTTTTCGTTCAACAACTTCACACCATGGTCGCCGCTGGGAATATTACGAATGCCATACGATCTGATCGTTCTGGCAATTTTTGCAACATTGATATATGTTTGGGTTTATAAAGTGAATGTAAAAAAACGTGAAACGTCCACCCGTGAAGTGTGAAGCGCGAGTGGAAATGGTTACAATAGTTTTCCTTGTACGTTTCACGTTTCACGATCGACGCTTCACGTAATTTAAAGGAGGAAGAATGGGATTCAATTTAAAGGGTAGGAATTTTTTAACGCTTAAAGATTTTTCGCATCAGGAGATACAGTTTCTTTTGGATCTTTCGATCGAGCTCAAGAGGAAAAAATATGCTGGTGAGAAGGGGAAGAGCTTGCTGGGTAAGAGCATCGCTCTCATCTTTGAAAAGGCATCGACGCGAACGCGGTGTGCATTTGTTGTGGGGGCTTATGATGAAGGTGCGCATGCTGAATATCTCGGCAAGAACGATATTCAGCTCGGCAAGAAGGAGAGTGTCAAGGATACCGCAAGGGTGTTGGGACGCATGTTCGACGGAATTCAGTTCAGAGGGTTCGCGCATGAGACGGTCGAGACGCTGGCTAAATATGCGGGTGTTCCCGTCTGGAACGGCCTCACTGACAAATTTCATCCGACACAAATATTAGCAGATTTCATGACCGTCATCGAAAATGGGATGAAGCTCAAAGGCCTGAAGTTTGCATATTGCGGGGATGGACGGAGCAATATGGCCAACTCTCTTATGATAGGCTCCGCCAAGATGGGAGTCGATTTCAGAATCGTCACGGATAAGTCTCTCTTTCCCGCGAAAGAACTTGTCGATGAAATGAAGGCGATTGCAGTTGAGAGCGAGGGAAAGATCACACTGACAGATAGCGTTGATGAGGGAGTAAAGGGAGCGGATGTGATCTATACCGATGTCTGGGCATCGATGGGGGAGGAAGATAAAATTCCTGAACGCATTAAACTCTTGAAGCCATATCAGGTGAACGAAAAGATGCTCGAGAAAACTCAGAATAAGGAAGTTATTTTCCTGCACTGTCTGCCATGTTTTCACGCTCACGACACCGAGTTCGCTAAAAAATTTCCCGACATCTGCGAAGCGACCGATGGCGTATTCGAAGGTAAACATTCGAGAGTATTCGATCAAGCGGAAAACCGCGT
>JBDRGF010000092.1:0-14350 GCA_043818055.1 Pseudomonadota bacterium
TACTTTGTTTTGTTCTTTTTGTTCTTCGTGTCATCCCCGCGAAGGCGGGGATCCAGTATTGATAGGTATTAGCCAAATCTGGATCCCCGCCTTCGCGGGGATGACAAGCGGGAATCATAGGTTTTTAGAGGTGCCCATAACAGTGAATGAATTGATTTGTTAAAAAATCCACTTTTACTTTTGTTAACTTTGCTTTTTCGAAATTATAATATTGTATATAGCGATAGCAGTTAATTAAATT
This sequence comes from Pseudomonadota bacterium, assembly GCA_043818055.1. Classification (GTDB taxonomy): domain Bacteria; phylum UBA10199; class UBA10199; order 2-02-FULL-44-16; family JBDRGF01; genus JBDRGF01. The sequence goes on from JBDRGF010000092.1 coordinate 242, forward strand.
TATGTGTTTTCCTTTTTTTAAATTTGAGGCGTAGGTAGTAACTTTATGATTTAATATTTTGGTTGTGATTCGTTTGTTTTCGATAAGTTTTCGTATATAGAAAAATGAAGTGATAATTTCTCTTTGGAAAGTTTCAACAAGATTTTCAGTCCATCGAGGCGGGTTATTTACAGGTTTCAGACGTTTAGCATGTTTAAGAAGTTCATCTTTCCAATATCTCGATTCAATCACATCCCCCCCCTTTTTTTTAATCCTTACGACTTATTACTTACTACCTGTTTCTCCCCCAACCACTCATTCACAATTTTGGCCAAACCTTTGGTGTCGAAGGTATTGCCGACTCCAAAAAGATGGTTGCCGTCAGGTTTTGTTGTTACAGTAATGTCGTTGTTAGGAAGCTTTTCTTTCCATATTTCAGTTTGTGATAGATCAACCTCCTTGTCTGCCTCTCCATGTAATATAAGTATCGGAAGATCTTTGTATTTATCGTAATATGTCCAATTGGGATTCAATGCCAATTGATCGACAACCCGTCCAGCAGGCCAGCTTTTATCAAACATCTCATCGCGTTTCATGTCGTGTGCGCTTTCTAATTTTTCAGTTCTTTTTTTCAACTCCTCATCATCTTTAGCTTTGTTAAGGTAAACATCCTTTATGTTAGTTGCTATTGCCCCGAGCAATATCAAAGCCTTTGTATCCTGGAGAGGCAGATGACCCGCATGAAGTGTCCCCTCGCTGAGGGCTAAAACAATTAACGGTTTGTCGCTTGGTACCCTTTGCCAGACATCGCGAAGCTGTTTCAGTGTAAAATTCAAATCTGTCTTTCGATATTTATCCCAGTCAATTTTGTTGAGATATACACCATATTTTCCGTACCTCACTACATCCCAGCCGAGTTTGTTGAGATCGTCCGCCAAATTTTTGTTAAAGCTTTTCTTTGCATAAATGATATCAGCATCAACAGGTATCCTCCCGTCAACATTTGTTGGAGCCGCCCCTTGAATTATCAGTATTGTACCTTTGCTGTGATCCAGATCAGACTTGGTTAGTATGAAATCATACTCCATCTCAGTGCCGAGTTTAGGCGAACAGGATAAAAACGAGACGCCGAGTATTATCAGGGCGAGTGTAGTTAATTTTTGAAAGGTGGTTCTGAGCATGTTACCAATCTCTTATTTTTTATCCAACAGCTTCTTTGCATCTGAAAATGATTTGAGTTTTCCTCGTTTGATGCATTCTTCAAGTTGTTGCTCTACTCCCTTTCCCATATTGTAATACCTTTCTTAATTTCATCATTTAAAACTGGTTCGTCATCAGAGAAGCTTAACATCTCCTCAGGCGTTTTAAGAATTAACTGGGTTGATTCGGCAATTGAGCTGTTAGCTATAATTTTTCGAATTTTTTCAGGCTTTGTGCTGATGCAAAATAGATCAAAGTCGCTCTCAGATGTATTGGAACCGTTTGCACGACTCCCAAATAGTATGATCTTTTCACAAAAGGGTTTTATTTTTTCCATGAGCTCCTCAACTTCTATAAGATTGCTCATGATTTTAAGTTGATTGACATAGGCTGTATCATTCAGCTTGTTAAGAATCATTCTTCCGCGCGGTGTTCTCGTTAAAATATTCATTTCGGCTAATTTTTTTAAGGCGATATGTACGGATGATTTTTTTATTGAATCGATTTCCGAAGCAATTTCTGCATCTATCAATTCTTTTTCAGAATGTTGGAGTAAAAAGTGGAGGACTGCCCAGACTGAAGGTGAAAAAGGCTCTTTTTTCATATACTTGCGATTGTCCATAATATTGGACAATTATCCATTATTTTGGACAATTGTCAATGCATATTCCATGGAATTAATCTCATGTAGAATTGTCTTGTTACTATTTCCCCATAAAATCCTTCATCGCTGTGTCAAATGAACTGTGCAAACACTCTTTAATATTCACTTTGAACCATGCTTGACCTCCACGAAATGTCCTTTAACTCTGGGAATTTCAAAATCAGATATTGTCTGGAGCGACAGGCCGTCAAGATCCATCTCCTCACCAACATACATCATCGGACCTGCGGATTGGGAGGTTATTACTAAGAAGTTGGGAATTCATCATTTGTTAGTAAGTTCAAAATAGGTGGTAGGCCGAAAGTGCTCGCCCTAATTAAGAGGGCAACCACGGGGGGTTGCCCCTACATTTGCAAGGATGACAAAGGAACTCAAAAACAATTCTTAATATATGGATAGGTTGCAAAAATTACAGCAATGCTCAAAATTAGACGAAATGCGTTTTTGATGCTGCGGTTGCCCTCGCAAATAGCAGAATATGCGTGATTGAGGCCGGATAGGAAGAAAAAACAAAGGATTACGATCAGGATTGCCGTGTACGCCTTCACTCCCCAACTAAAAAAGACGACGACACAACCGCCGATTGAGGTTGCGATGTTGTTCAATCGATTCCTCAATCTTGAAGGGGATATTAAAATAAGCCTTGAGTTATGACCATAATTATGGTCATAAATATGGTCATAAATAGGAGGGTGTATGAGGATACTGCAGGATGTGGAATATGTCTCCGTAGCTGAAGCGAAGGCGAAGCTGTCAGAGAAGATCAGGCGCGTAATAGAATCTGGTAGGAGGTTTGTCATCACCTCCCATGGTAAACCTCAGGCGGTTTTGATCGATTATAAAGAATATATTTCTCTGATCGAACCTGCAGAAGAGGGGCAACAAATCGACTCTCTTGAAGAGTGGCAGGGGCGCAAAAAGGAGAGAGGGAAAATAATAGAGAGTATAAGTTCTTTATTCGATGAATCAAAACTGTCCAAAAAGGGACAGAAGGAGTACAAAACAGGTGAAGTTAAAAAAATATCAAAAGTTAAAAAACGCGCTTAAGAAGGCAATAAAGGAAGCCGATCTGGGGATTCGCGGCGTTAAAATAGCGTCAGTGATCGCGGAGGCTCTTCATGAGATAGATATCGATCCGGTACTGGTTGGCGGTGCGGCAGTTGCCTTTTATTCTGATGGACGATATGTCACAGAAGATATCGATATGCTGGCACCATCCGGACCCGATGTTCAGGAGGTCATGGAGGAACTCGGTTTTTCGCGGTTTGGCAAAGACTATATCAATAAAGAGCTTAACATCTATGTGGAGTTTCCCGGGAGTTCATTGGGACCGACTGAACGTGCGATTGTGATAAAGGTGGGAGATGTCGATCTCAAAATTGTGTCGATTGAGGACCTGATAATAGATCGTCTGAATGCCTTCAAATATTGGAAATCCGCCGTCGACGGTGTCAATGCGTTGAACATGCTGGAGCTTGGAATCGGTGATGAAGGGCGCATTATCAATCGTGCGCGAGAGGATGATGTACTAGATGCTCTGGATTATATTCGGGGCGTGCTTCGGAAGGTGATAAGGCAAAAAATAAATCCCCAGTTAGCAAGTGAATTGCTGATGGCTTATTTCAAAAAACAACCATGAGGAGAGATTATGATCAAAAGGGGTGATGTCATTCACCATCGGCTAAAAATCGCTTCAGATCGTCAATCACTCGCTGTCCCAACCCAAGCCACCTGACGCCGATCCCGCTTTCGGCATGGTCGAATGTAGCAACCCTGACAACCTCAGCGGTGAAATGAAACGGTTTTTTAAAGCCCGGTAGCGAAAAGGATAGAAAGAGCAGAGATCCAAGTTTTAGAGGAACGTCGTATTCCAGAAACATTCCACCCAAGCTTATATCCTTCGAGTTGAGATAAAAGATGTCCTCTCCATATTCATCTTCGAAGATCACCTTTGTCTTGAAATGACGACGGGGGAAAATCCTGCGTTGAGGCGCTTCTTTCATATTTTCGTTCATCATTTGTCTCCGAGCAGTTTTTTTGTCACCTTGAGCATCTCGGGTGGATGAAAAGGTCTCTGTAAAATTTTCGAATTTGGCACCCCTTTTAACAATTTCGACCATTCATGGTCAGGGGATCCTTCCGAACACAAGAAGAGCTTATTGATGTTGGCCAGTTTTACATTTTTTTTGAAGACCTCAAGATCGATATGGGCCTTTGAATCTTTGAATACATTGCTGCTAACGATGATCAGGTCAGCCTTTTCCCTTCGTTTGATCCTCTCAACCAGAGAGTCGATGTCGGAGAGCTTTACCAGCGTGTAATTGAAGTCCTTAAACAAAACGAAGTAAAAATTTATGGCAAGGTGTGACCTGTCAACTATATATAGGTTTTTATTGGAGCTCATGTCCGACCTTATACCATCTTTGTTTGTCTTTCTTCAAACAAAAAAGCGAGTTTGATTCCATTGTTCTTGACTTTTTAACGACTCTCTCTTAATTTACGCAAATAGAATGTCTAAAATTTAGGAGGGGGATTTATGAAAAGATCGTATGTAGTTGCTTTGGTTCTCTTGGTGATGGTTACACTCGTAATGACCGGTTGTGCTCGCAAAAAAACCACAACAGCAGTGCAGGCTGACTTGCAGAGGGTTCATTTTGATTTCGACAGGTCGAATATCAAATCTGAATACCAGGGAACGCTTGCCAGCAACGCAAAGTGGATGCAGGCCAACGCAAACACCAATGTAACAATCGAAGGCCATTGTGACGAGCGTGGCTCGGTGGAGTACAACATCGCACTGGGCGATCGTCGTGCGAATTCTACAAAGAGCTATTTGAAAAACCTCGGCGTGTCGGCCACCCGTATGAATACAATTTCCTACGGCAAGGAGAGACCTCTTTGCACAGAGCACAATGAAAGCTGCTGGTGGAGGAACCGCAGGGCTGATTTCGTAGCGAAGTAAGGTTGTAAAGCCATAAATTTTGAATACTCAAATGGGGGACGCGCCATCCATAACTTGGAGGCGCGTTTTCTATTGTGGGTAGCATGTGAGTCTGTTGCAGAAGGCACTCTTTTTTGTCAGTTTTTTGATATTTTTGTAGGGGCAGGCCCCTGTGCCTGCCCTTATTAAGAGGGCAACCACGGGGGATTGCCCCTACATTTCAGTTCAGCAGAAAACTCTAGCAAAGAGAGGACTTAGTTAGGTGTGGTCAAAGGCTTGTAAAAGATGTTTTTTTGCTCTACACTCTTCCCTCATATGTAGTATATTGCACGTTATCATTTATAGGAGAGAATATGTTTAAATATGCTATTTTCATTATGATGCTTTTTATTTCGACTTTGGCCGTTGCTGCACAAGTGGATGAGAAGATATCGGATATTGAGAATCGCATCTCTCAGATCGAGAGCACCTACCTTGAAAACAGCGCTCGTACAGCTGCGGAATTGTCGAGGGTTGAGGCGTTTCAGATAGATATCACAGAAATAAGGGGAGATCTTCAAACAAACAAACATCTTATAAACAGCGAGTCGAAGGAGATGGGGTCACGCCTCACAAACATCGAGCAGAGGCTTTCCACGATGGAAGATCGCTTTGATGTTTTCGCCAGTCAGCTCTACAGAGCCCTTGAAAAGATAAATCCAAAGATAGCCGACGAAGGAAAACTCTATCAAAGTGCGTTGGATAAAGTCGATAAAGCTCAATATCTCGACGCCATTACAACTCTTAAAAGTTTTATAAAAAAATATCCAAAGAGCGATCTTACAGGTTCCGCGCAATACTGGATAGCTGAGTCTTATTATTCCCTGCGCGACTGGAGAAGGGCGATCAAGGAGTATCAAATATTCATCACAAAATATCCAGGGAATGAAAAAGTTTCGAACGCTATACTCAAACAGGGATTTGCTTTTACAAAGCTCAATCTGCTCGACGAAGCGAAGCTATTCTTGAACAAGGTGCTCAAAGATTTTCCATCTTCTCAGGATGGCGCGGCTGCTAAAGAGAAACTGGATGTAATCGAAAACAAACAGAGCCAGAGCAAGATTGAAGCAAAACCGGCCGAGCCGACATCGTATCCTGACAAGACGCTTCAACAGGTTAGGCAGGAGACGAGTGCCGCCACGAAGGAATCTGATAAAAAGTTGCTCGAAATGAAGAAAGAAGATGGAATAGAAGAAAAAAGCATAACTGAGAAAAAAATCGAAACCAAGAACGATGATAACAGTTCGGTTAAAGAAGTGAAAAAAGAAGTTGAAGAGGAGATGTTCTAGTGCTTCGTCAATTTAATTTCCACCAGTGGAAATATGATAATATTAAATTGTTACGAGCACTTGTGCCCTTCCTCACTATAAAGAATTTAATAGATGAGGTGCTAGAAAACTTGTACCGATCAATAATATAAAAAATGAATGGAGGCGGTGCTAAGATGTTAGTGCTCGGCATTGAAAGTTCGTGCGATGAAACAGCAGCGGCCGTGTTAGATGGTGATGTACTTCTCTCCAGCAAGGTTGCGACTCAGGAAGAAGTGCATGCTCCTTACGGTGGCGTGGTCCCTGAGCTCGCTAGCCGCAGACACCTTGAAGTTATCTCGCCTGTCATCCAGTCGGCATTAAAAGAGGCAAAGGTGTCGATCGACGATATCGAAGGAATTGCCGTGACCAAAGCCCCCGGTCTTGTAGTTGCGTTGCTCGTGGGACTTTCAATGGCCAAGGGTCTGGCCTTTGCTAAAGGAATACCCATCGTCGGCGTCAATCATCTTGAGGGACATCTCGGGGCTGTCTTTCTGGAATATAAAGATTTAGAATTTCCATGGATAGGGCTTGTCGTGTCAGGCGGACATACGAGCCTCTATCTTGTGAAGGAATTCGGCAGCTATGAGCTTTTAGGTGCCACATGTGATGATGCAGCGGGTGAGGCATTTGATAAGGTTGCAAAGCTCTTGGGACTTGGATATCCCGGTGGACCTCTGATTCAGAAAAGGGCTCAGTCAGGAAATCCCGATCGTTTCAAATTTACAAAACCAAAACTTTCATCAGGGGATTACGACTTTAGTTTTTCGGGCATCAAGACGGCGTGCCTTGTGAAAAACAAGGAGGCTCTTAGCAATAATATGCGGGACGAGAAATTTGTCGATGATCTTGCCGCAAGCTTCCAGAAGACTGCCGTTAGATTTCTTACGGACAATCTCTTTGCTGTTGCGCATAAATTCAAGGCTAAAGGAGTTGCGATATCGGGCGGGGTTGCTGCAAATGCTCTTTTGAGGAGCGAAGTCGAAAGGCTGTCCAAGGAGGAGGAATTCAATTGTTACATGCCGCGCTTGAGCTATTGCACCGATAACGCTGCGATGATTGCGTATGTCGGTTCGCGATATTTAAAACAGGGAAAGCGGGATGGCCTTGATCTGAACGCGACTGCAAATGAGGAAATTTGTTAATAGAATGCTATGTGGTTTAAAATTATACTATGTAGAGGTCGACCTCATGTGTCGACCCGAAGAACGGGCTGACACGTGGGTCAGCCCCTACAAAAGCTTTCGCTAGGATCAAAATAACAAAAAGAGGTTTGCTTAATGTCAACGCCAACTGAGCTGATTAAAAAGTACGATATCAAGGCAAAAAAAAACTTAGGCCAAAATTTTCTAATCGAACCCTCCATCATAGATAAAATTGTCAAACTGCTCGAGATTGATTACAAGGATACCATTCTGGAAATAGGGCCTGGGCTTGGGGCTCTGACATATAGATTAACCGAGTTTCCAAATCGTCTGATAGCGATAGAAAAAGACAGCTCTCTCTACGAAATTTTGCAATTGGAATTCAATGATAAAAAAAATGTTGAAATTATCAATCAGGATATTCTTAAAATCGATCTCGCGAAATTAGCGAAGGGTAAAATAAAAATTGTCGGCAATCTGCCATATAACATCTCGAGTCCTATCATATTCTGGATGATAAAATTCAGGGAGCATATCGATACGGCGACCATCATGCTTCAGAAGGAGGTGGGACGGCGTCTCACAGCACCTTCCGGGAACAAAGATTATGGAATCTTGTCAGTCATTTGCCAGGCGTGGGCGGATTGTAAAATGTGCTTTAATATCCCGCCATCCTGCTTCAATCCTCCCCCAAAGGTCACATCCAGCATCGTGAAATTAAAGTTTCGAAAGCCGTCGATTGATCTGAAAGATCCTGTTCTTTTTGAAAGGGTTGTTTCATCAGCTTTCGGCAAAAGGCGAAAAACTATTGTAAATTCAATCAAGTCTTCAAATTTGGAAATTTCAGAAACGGCTCTATTGTCTGCATTAAAAGGGCTTGGAATATCGGAAAAATCCCGGGCTGAAGTCCTATCGTCAAAGCAGTTTATCGAGCTCACCAACGCTCTTTCCGATCTGGACAAGAGAAACGCTTGCTGATATAGCTCATCCCGATGAACGAATTAAATTACATAGCAGTCGATGGCCCGATCGGTGCCGGTAAGACTACTCTTGTCAATATGCTTTCTAAAACGCTCGCTGCTAAAGCCTTCTATGAACCCGCATCAAAGAATCCTTTTCTGCCGGATTTTTATAGCAATCCAGATGACAATGCCTTCAAGACACAGCTCTTCTTTCTTCTGAGCAGATATCAGCAACAGGCTGAAATTACCAGGCGTTGCATCGACAACAAGCGTGTGATTTGTGATTACACATTTGCAAAGGATTCGATCTTCGCAGGTGTGAATTTGAAAACAGATGAGCTGGAACTTTACAATAGTATTTTCGAGCTTTTGAGCACGAAACTTGTGAAGCCTAATCTCGCGATATATCTGAGGGCCGAGGGAAAAGTTCTGCTTCAGAGGATCAAAAAACGAAATATCGACTATGAGAAAAAGATAAACATCTCCTATCTCGACAGACTCACCAACGCCTTTGATGATTATTTTCTAAAATACACGAAGACCCCACTTCTCGTTGTGGAAACGACGAATGCCGATTATCTCAGCAGCCCGGAAGATTTTGAAAATCTCAAAAAAGAGATCAAAAACCACCGCGGCGGCACTGTGCATTTTATTTCAAGATGAAGCTGTGCTATGCGTTTTGTGTTGTGTGCTTTGCGCTTATGTATGAATGTTGATTTTTTTCGCATAGCGCATAACTCAGAGCTCATAGCGGCTATATTCCTATTGATAACTGTTGCCGGCTCTGATAAATAAACAAATATGGAGATCATCTCAGCCAAATACATGCTTCCCATGACAAATGGGTGCCCCGTCATCGAGGATAATGCTATAGCTACCGACCTCGATCGCATCGTCGACATCGGATCAAAAGAGGATTTGGTCAAGCGCTATCCAACTGCGGAGCTGAAAGAATATCCTGGCTCTGTTCTCATGCCGGGCCTTGTGAATGCGCACTGTCATCTCGACCTCGTGAATTTCAGTTGTATCGACAATGAGGAGTTTGAACCGGCAACACCACCCGAAGACCCGATTGAAAATTTGATCGCTACTATTCTCTATAAGCAGGATGCAAAACCGGATAGGGTGTATGTAGGGATGCAGAGGGGTGCGATGCGTCTCATTGAGACGGGCGTCACATGTATCGGTGATGTCACTCATTTCGAGGGGACATTCCGGTTGCTCGACGAGGTGGGTCTCAGAGCTGTTGTTTTTCCAGAGGTGCTTGCAGGAATAGGGCCGCAGACGAAGGATAGATTTGAAGTAGCGCTCGCCCTGATAGATAAATACATGTCCGCCTCTCACACGAGGATACAGCTTGGGATCGGTCCCTACTCTCCATACACATTATCGCGCCAGCTTTTGAAGATCATCAGTCAGCACGCGAGGGAGGCGTCGATACCGATTCAGATCCATGCGGCTGAGACATTTGCTGAGATGGAGTTTTTCTTCGATTCACAGGGTCCGATCGCGACAGAGTTATTTCCTGCTTTAGGTTGGAAGGAGCTCCCGCCGGAGCAGAGAAAGACACCCATACAATATCTCTCTGATATAGGATTTCTCGATGCACCTGTGACTATAGTCGGTGCTTTGCATCTCTCTAAAGGGGATTGCCCGCTTCTTGCGAGGAACTTAACGCAGGTGATCTATTGCCCTTCAAATAACGAATACTTAAAGCTCGGGACGCTTCCATATGGAAACCTCGTCAAGGCTGGCATTCCGATAGGGATAGGCACGGAGCAGTGGCGGGGGAGGTTGGGTTTCAATCTCTGGGAGGAGTTGAGGATAGCTTCGAAGCGTGGATCGAACCCGATTCCCACAGCGCAGGAGCTGGTAAGAATGGCGACGATCGGTGGAGCCAGAACCCTTGGTCTTTCGCATAACATCGGCACTATTGAAAATGGCAAGAAGGCCGATTTTATCGTGATCACCCCTTCCAAGAAGTTCTCGAAGGGGAGACTCTATGAAGATCTCATCGAGACAACACAGCCTCAACATATTGTCCTTGTGGTAGTCAATGGAAAGATACTGAAGAGAAAATAATGAAAATAGTTAAATCGATACCACATTTGATCAAGACGAGCCTCATTGCCGGAGCGCTCGTTGTCATCCCGATAATTCTGACTTTCTGGGTTTTGAAATTCATCATAACCTCTATGGATAGTTTTATCACTTCGCTTTTTCCAGAATCGTTAAATCCAGAGACGCTAATAGGTCACGATATTCCGGGGTTCGGGCTTGTTTCGACGCTCATCCTTCTGGTGGTCGTGGGAATATTCACCCGACTCTACATAGTAAGGAAACTGGTGCGTTTGGGCGATTGGGTTATTTCTAAATTGCCTGTGGGAAGAGGGATCTATTCAGTATTCAAGAAATTTTTGGCTACGATTTTGAGCCAGGATTCTACGAGATTCAAACAGGCTGTCCTTATTGATTATCCGAGGATGGGTTGCAAAGCGATCGCTTTTCTAACTGGAGATGCCCCGCCATCGATTCAGACCAGGACCGAAAAAAAGATGGTAGGAGTCTTCGTCCCAACGACGCCCAATCCTACATCCGGATTTTATATCATCCTGCCCGAGGAGGATATTATAAGGCTTCCTATTTCGATTGAACGTGCCTTTCAGCTGATCATCTCAGGGGGCATCATCTCTGATGACAGGACGTGATCTCCCATGAGCGTTAAAATTATCTGCAAAAATAAAAAGGCCCTTTTCAAGTTTGCGATCTCAGAGCGGATCGAAGCTGGGATAGTCCTGCACGGCCCTGAGATCAAGAGCATCAGGGATGGTAATGCCAACCTCTCCGACGCCTACGCTATCATGAAGGGTGGCGAGGCCTACCTGATAAACCTTCATATCAGCCCATATCAAGCGGCCTCCTACATGAATCAGGAACCCAAAAGGGAGCGAAAGCTTCTCATGCACAAAAAGGAGATCGAAAAGCTAGCAGGAAAGCTAGACACCAAGGGCTTAACGCTCGTCCCTGTCTCGCTCTATTTTAAAAACGGCCGTGTAAAGGTCGAACTGGGCCTGGGGAAGGGAAAGAAGTTGTACGACAAACGAGCAACAATAGAAAAACGCGATTCAGACCGAAAGCTCAGACGAATGGTGAAACATAAACAGAGATAAAAATGCTAAATCCCAAATTACAAGCATCAAATAACAAATAAATTCCAAATCTCAAATTCGAAAAATAACTGATTAAACATTGATATTTACGATTTATCTGCTATTTGGTGGTTGGTTTTTGAAATTTGTTTGTAATTTGTTTTTTGAAAATTGGAATTTTCCCGATGCTTTTGCATCGGGTTTTTGGGGGCGAAATAGATTTCGACGGGGATATGTCACAGCATAAGTGGCGCGTCGACCTCTCAGTAAGTCGTTAAACTATTGGGGAAACCATAAATGCAGAACCATTAGCATTAGCTGCTTAATTAAAAGCAGCACGTCAACCGGCCGACACCTGTTAAGTCGAATTGACGTCAATTAGCAGGTTAGCTTCTCCAAGTTTGCTTTAGCGCGGAGCGGCGAAACTCATTAAAGCTGGCTCGAAGCGAATCCTGTTCCTGGGAGTTGTCAAGAGCGAGACTCAAATTCAGGAAATACACGCGTAGAAGCTTATGTTGTATATCTTCGGACCCGGGTGCGATTCCCGGCGCCTCCACCAGCCTTCGCTCCGAATGAAATGAGGAGCGAAGGCTGCCGCGCCGAAGCTTAATAGCGAAGGCGGGCTAACCAGTTACAACAAACAAATGAGCTACGGCTCGGCAGGCCACTTAAAATGCGATTTTATCCACTTTACAACCAATATGAAAATTCACATATATCTTTTCAAGTACTAAATCTGATGTATAATAGAGACTGATAAGTTTTTAAGAGGTGCGAAATTGAATAATAAAAAGCTAAAAAAACCACCGATAATAGAAGCAATAATAGGGATTGCTTTAAGCAAACCTATATATTCACTAGAAACACTCGAATCTCTTTATAAGTCTAATTTCTCAGATATTTTTGCTAAAAAAGAAACCCGGAAGAATTTTATAGCTCATATTGATATAAACACTAATGCTTTTAAATCTGATGGTAGAGAAATGGGTTTAAAACTAAGCACTGACCCAAAGGACTTAACCCTATTCTTGGAGATAAATAGATTATCTCTAAGCAAACTTGCCCCATATGAAAGCGGAGAAAGTCTGTTAAAACAATATAAAGGTTTTTGGAATACTTATATAGAAAAATATGAGGGTGAAATTAATATTCAGGATATTGCCTCTCGTTCCATTAATAGATTTGTCCTTCCAATTGATAAATTAGGTCTCTTTGCAATTAAGCCGGTAATGCTTAGTGAAAATCTTATTCTTTTTGGTAACTATGCCGGTCAATATATAATAATTTCCTCACGGTTTAACGCAAAGGCTATAATAAATGTAAATATTAAACCGCTGGAAAATAAAAAAGTTGAAATAACTTTTGATATTGATGCTCACAATGTAATCAATGTTAAATATAATAACTTTGAATCTGATATTGAATCCATATTTATGAGATTAAGAGAGTTTAAAAATGATATTTTCTTCTCTAATTTACCAAAAGCTAACATAATGGAGGAGTTTCAATAATGGCAACTGCAATAGCCTTAGACATGTCACTTCCTAAAAATCATCCTCCACCTATATTTGATTGTAAAGCATGTTTTAGATCTGAGGAGTCGACTTCCCGTGATAATAAGGTATTGGTGTTCCCGAAGACAACATCTATCGATGAAACTCCTAAACAGACAGCTATATCTGCAAGTGAAAATTTTGATGAAGAGTTAAAATATATTATTAATAATTGTTTAGTAGCAAATTGGGATAATGAAGGCGCAGCTTCAATTTCAGAAAAATCCATCAAATATGCGATAGACTTTATTGGATTATTGCCCAATACAATTTCACTACCTGAGCTAGTCCCTGAGCCAAGTGGGGAGCTTGCTATGGTTTGGTGGAAAAATGGCTTTCATCTAGCCTTAGGAATAGACAATGATAGTAATGCTGCATACGGTGCAACAACACCTAGTAAAGGAAAAATTTTTGGTGACTTTAAATTTAAATATGAAATTCCACTAGAATTAATACAACTACTAGAAAAAATAGAATCTGTTTAATCATGTTCAATTTTTTAAAAAAATTATTTATCAAAGAAAAACCAGCCGAGAAAAATGAGATTGTCGCTAGATTTATAGCTGAAAAATCTAAGTATAAAAGAGAAAAAAAATGTTTAACGCATAGCGCTTTTATACCTCCTAAAAATTCTAAAGAAATTTCGGTGTGCTGTATTTTAGACATTATTAAATCTCCTCAAAAGATTTGGGATATTGCTGTAAAATATGTCAGTTCAAAAATTTTAGGAAGAGGTGATTTGTCAGTGGAAAAAATTAAAGAAATTAAAAGTGATAGTAAATCTCTATCAGTGCTAATCAACGGATCTCCACACAAAAGACATGCAAATATTAAAGGATTTCCTGCCCCTTCTGAGAGATCAAAAGTTAAAGCTATAGCCATTAGTCTATCGGATATTTCTACTTTAGTTTTGCGTAATAGTGAATAAAACTTGGGGCCATCGCCTTTTAAAACTCGCCCACTGCATTAGTTTATAATTATTCCATTTTTATTACCAATGGTAATGTAATTAGTGCCTGTCGGGGAAAGAAGGGGTAAAAAACGCGAAGATTTTATTCTTCGCTTGCACTGATCACTGGGTGATTGTTTCCCCTTCATCTTTTTTCTTTTCTTTCCCTTCGATTTTTCTTTTCATTATCAAACAGCCTCCGGAATTAGGGGCGAACCTCT
>JBDRGF010000093.1:0-10379 GCA_043818055.1 Pseudomonadota bacterium
CGTGGACAAAAAATCAGATAACATAATTTTACAGTTCGATTGTGACGATATCACAAGCAAACTCGACAAACATGGGATTCCACCCCTTCCACCATACATACTGAGAGGGGATGATTTGAATCTGGAAGATAAAGAACGCTATCAGACAATATATGCAAAGCACCCCGGTTCAGCAGCTGCCCCGACTGCCGGACTCCATTTTTCAAAAAGCCTTGTAAAAAAAATCGGACAGGCTGGTATCAAAACTGCCTCGGTTACACTCCATGTAGGTCTGGATACATTCTCCCCTGTCAGGGTTGAAAATGTCCTTGATCATAAAATGCATGGAGAGAAGTTCATTATCGATCATAAGACTGCTTTGCTTATCAACGAAACCAGAAAATCAGAGGGAAGAATAATAGCGGTTGGAACAACTTCCGTGAGGGCTCTCGAGTCATCGTGGAATGGATCTATCTGCCTTCCCGGAGAAAGATCCACCGACATATACATCACACCCGGTTATAAATTCAATCTGGTGGATGCGATTTTAACTAATTTTCACCAGCCAAAATCGACCCTCCTGATGCTCGTCTCAGCATTTGCAGGGCGGGAATTTATTTTAAAATGCTACGAAGATGCAATTCAACATAAATACCGGCTTTTCTCATATGGCGATTGCATGTTCATCATATAATCACTTCCTCAAAAACCTGAAATGTAGGCCCCTCGTGGTTGCCTCTTAGAAGGGCAGGCACAGGGACCTGCCCCTACAATAATTCGATATACAAACAAGTTCAGCAACAGACTCCTCAATGAGGGATTGAACAAAGAGCCAGACCGTGCTAAATTGGTGCCTGAAAAAAATTAGGGGGAAAAAATGAACAACAATGTGATGATCGTCGATGATGATCTCGATTTTGTTTCGCTGCTTTCTAAATATCTGACCTCTCAAGGTCTGAATATCACCACATCAGGATCCGCAAATGAGGCCGTTGCCAAGGTGAAGGAGAGCCACCCCGAGGTGATACTCGTCGATGTAAAACTCCCGGATCAATCAGGCGTCGAGCTGGTTGGAACATTAAAATCAATTGATGAAAACTGTTCTGTGATAATGGTGAGCGGCTATGGTGAGCCAAAACTAATAGTCAGCGCTATTCAGGCAGGGGCCTCGGATTATATTACCAAGCCCGTAGATAACAAGGAACTCATGACCAAAATCAACGGGATCCTTGAACTTCGCCGAAAAATAACGCTAGAGAAGGAAATCGGTGGCTGCGGGCTCATACTAGGCATAAGCACACAGACAAAACAATTGATACATGAAATAGGCAGGGTAGCCGATTCAAATGCGCCTGTACTCTTGCGCGGTGAGAGTGGAACAGGAAAAACACTGGTCGCCCAGATCATTCACTCGCTGAGTCCCAGAAATAAACACCCCTTTGTTGTCATAAACTGCCCTGCGATTCCCAGGAATCTGCTGGAATCTGAGCTCTTCGGCCATGTCAAAGGTTCGTTCACAGGCGCGATCGTTGATAAGATCGGAAAGATGGAAACGGCTGATCAGGGAACTGTCTTTCTCGACGAAATAGGCGATCTCTACCCCGAACTTCAGGCTAAACTTTTACGTGTGATTCAAGGACATGAGTTTGAAAGGGTCGGTGGCCTAAAAACTTTTAAAATCGATGTAAGGGTTATAGCAGCAACAAATCAGGATCTTGAGGTAGAAATCAAAGAACACCGTTTCAGGGAAGATCTGTTTTACAGGCTCAACGTATTGCCTATATACATTCCCCCCTTACGCGAAAGGCCTGAGGATATACCAATTTTAGTTAAACATTTTATAAAAGAATACAGTCAGACTGCGAATAAAAAATTCGACGAACTGCCGGACAGAATTTTACAAATGCTCACCAATTATTCCTGGCCCGGTAATGTCAGAGAACTACAAAATATCATTGAAAGAGCCATCATTCTTGGAAAAGAGCCAGAGCTCAAAGAGTCTGATTTCGTGATCAGTGACGCACCTCTATCAACAAAGCTTGAGAGCTCTGAAGTTGCCTCACTTAAAGACATGGAACACGAAACCCTCATCAACGCCCTTCAAAAAACAGGCGGCAATATCAGCAAGACAGCAAAAATACTGGGCATTGGAAGGGATACGGTATATCGCCGTCTTAAAAAATATAAAATCGATCTTAAAAATTAATTGCAATGACTGGAGACAGATTGAGAAACAATTCCAAACCTCATATTTCAGATCTCAAAGATAATTTTAAAACAATACTGGAGAATATCAATGATGTGGTTTTTCAATTAACCCCCAAAGGCATCATCAAATACGTGAGTCCAAGAGTTAAAGATGTCTACGGATATGACCCTGATGATCTTATCGGAAAACGTTTTGACGTCACAACTCCTCCAGAGGACGTGATAAAAGCCAAAGAAGCTCTTAAAAATGTATTGATGGGAATAGAGATAAAAAATTTTGACATCAAACAATATGATCAAAATGGAAATATCATCCACATGTCCATAAATTTTACACCGATCATCGATAACGATAAAGTTGTTGCTGTGCAGGGGATAATGAGAGATGTCACCGCTCACAGACATGCAGATGAAGAGCTGATGAAATTTAAAGCGATCGCTGATAATGCTAATTATGGCGTCGCGATTTCTGATTTGAAAGGAAAACTAACTTATATCAATGAGTATTTTGCGAATCTACACGGATATAGAGCATCTGAACTGATCGGCAAAAACATTTCAATTTTTCATAGCAAAAAACAGCTATCTTACGTCAATAAAATCAATAAAAGAATAAAGGAAGAGGGGAATATTAGCACTGTTGAAGTTTGGCATACACGAAAAAATGGCTACGAATTTCCCATGCTCATGAATGGAATCACCATCAAAGACAACGAGGGAAGACCTCAATTCATGGCAGCAACAGCAATCGATATAACCGAAAGAAAATTCGCAGAAGAACAGATTCTAAAAAGCAACCAGGAGTTAAAACGTCTTAACAAAACGAGGGCTGATTTTACATCCATGATATCACACGAGATGAGAAGCCCTTTAAGCTCAATAAAAGCCGGGGTCTCTATAATTTTAGAAGAACTCGACGGGCCCTTAAATCGCTCTCAGAAAGAGACCTTAAATATTGCGGAAAAAAATATCAACAGACTGTCCAATTTGATAAATAACATTCTAGATCTGACTAAATTTGAAGCAGGGATGATGAATCTGGATCTCAAAAACAACGACATAAACGAACTGGCAAACAATGTATATTTGTTGATGAGACCTTTGGCTGACCGAAAAACAATAGAGTTCATACTTGATACACCGACTAAAACCATAAGTGCAATGTGCGATGCGGAAAGATTGAAACAGGTCATGGGAAATCTCATCGATAACGCGATTAAATTCACTAATAAAGAAGGTAAAATCAGATTGGCAATATCGCAATCACAAGACTGGATCGTCTTAGAAGTAGAAGATAACGGATTGGGAATTAAGGATGTGGAAAAGGATCTCATTTTTGAAAAGTTCAGGCAGGGATCTCACAAGGAATTAATTAGCGTTACGGGATCGGGATTGGGACTGGCTATTTGCAAACAAATCGTTGAAGAGCATAAAGGAAACATCTCGGTTCAAAGCAGATTTGGAAAAGGGAGTAAATTCACAGTCAAGATACCGGCATCAAATCAATGCCATACTTCATGATGTTTTCGATCCAGTTTGAGCTTGTCGACATCGAGCTTTTGGCCATCCACATACGTCGACTCGATAACACCACCATGGCCACGATACATGAGAAGAGATAACACTTCATCGGTATCGAGATCCTTTAGGCGATAGTGGTAATCGATGCCCGTAATATTAAGGACTGCAAAATCGGCGCACTTTCCCTTTTTAAAATTTCCAACATCATCTTGCATCGATAGAACATGCGCTCCGCCAAGCGTTGCCAGATAGAAAACTTTTTCAGGAGTTACAGAGAATTTATGTTGGATATAATCTGCATGTCGCATCTCAGAAAACATCGACATCGAAGTCCCTGCACCTACATCGGTTCCCAAACCATAGATACATCTAGCCTCTTCTATTTTTTCAGCCGGCATAGTGCCACTCTTCAAAAAGAAATTTGAAGTCGGACAGTGAGCAATTTTAACTTCAGATTTTGACATCCTTTTTATTTCGTCATCGGAGAGATATATCGCGTGCGCCAATATCGTCTTAGCTGTCGCGCAGGAAGTCTCTTCAAAGAGAGAAAAATAATCCTTGAAGGTGGGAAAAAATTCTTTCACCTTATCGTTTTCCCGCAAGGTCTCGGCGATATGGCTCTGAAGATAAGCACCACTATCCTGTAGCAATTTTCCGATACCTTTCCAAAGATCGATACTACAAGTAGGAGCAAAACGCGGGGTGAAGGCATACCTCAAACGTCCATTCTCGGCGTTATGCCACTTCGCGCAAAGTTTTTCGCTTAAATTCAAAGAGTCCGAGGTCTTTTCCTGCAGTTCGGGAGGTGTATCCTGATCCATCATCACCTTGCCGATGATCGCCCTCACTCCCGATTCTTTTGCAATCTCGAAACAACGATCTGTCGCTTCATAATGCACCGTGGAATAAAGCGCGGCTGTTGTCGTTCCGTTGAGGATGAGTTTCTTAAAAAAACGTTTTCCCACATCATCAACAACTTTTAAATCTGAGAATGACCTCTCTGCGGGAAAGATAAAACGTTTGAGCCATGCAAGCAATGTCGCACCGTGTTTTCCGCGACAATCAAGCTGTGGAATATGCGAATGACAATCGATGAGCCCGGGGATGATGAGCCTGTCCTTCAAATCCACGACATCACCCTGAAATCCTGCATCCCATTTTCCAACGGATATGATCTTTCCGTCATCGCCTACGATGAGCAATCCATCCTTGATATCCTGAATATCATCCGCATCCAGCGCATGGATGATCCTTGCCCTATATCCCTTAGTCACCATTCTTATCCCTTGATTTTTTTCTGTTCAGGCTTTTGCGGAAGAAAGTTTTTGGAAGTCACAACCTTGCTTCCCGTTTCAATTTCAAGTTTTTCTCTGGCATTGCCCGCTATATTGCCACCAGTTTGTGCGGCATATTTGTTTTCTTCAAAACCTTGAGCATTTTTCTTTCTGGTGATCTCTGTCGTTGATGCCTCACCAAGCATCGAAAAAATAAGTTCCAAGTCCGTCATATGATCGCGAAGGTTTTCACGTTCCAACCCTTTAAGTTCTTTATATTGACTTGGTGTCATGCCAAAAGTTGCTTTTGATATTTCAGCCGTTAATATTGAATATTCCTTTTGTTCTTCAATTCCTCGTTTTTGCCATTCATCTGTTAATTCTTCACGAACGGCAATGCCGCGCATTCTTTTTTCTATCCAGACATCAGGATAACCTTTTGCCTTGTAGATCGTTTTTGTGCGCTTTGTGGCAATTTCGGGGTCTTCTATTTCTTGTATGCGTTCATATCCAACGCGAGCCAGCCATCGTTTGAATGGTTCTGCTTTTGGCGATGGAATAGATTGGATTATGCGAAACATCGTTTCAGTACTTGCCATGTCGGTTTCACGCAATTTGCCGTCTTGAGCTTCGATTTTCAACTGTACGATTTTTCCGTACAGTTCAAAAAAACCTTCTTTTTCAGTTACTTGCCGTTTTAAATCCGACCAATAACGACGCGGGTTATTACTGTCTGTCAAAACTTCTATCACATCAATAACCGAAAAATGCCATTCATTATTGTGTAATATTCGGCGGATCTGTTTGCCTTGAAAAACGGCTAATTTGGGATGTTCCAATTCTTTTTTCATAAATTATTTTCTTTCATAGTCATCTATATCCTGAACATCATCCGCATCCAGCGCATGGATAATCCTCGCCCTGAAACCGACATGATTACTCGTCATTTTTTTCCTCGTTCGTTTCAGAGAATCTCTCCTGAGTCGGAATTTTGTATTCCTCGGAGGCCCAACTTCCCAGATCGATTAACTTGCACCTCTGGGAACAAAAGGGACGATATGAATTGTCCTTCCACGCAGCTTTTTTTCCGCATTTCGGACAGCCGACATATTTGAATTCATTCTCCATGATTTTCAGACTATAGATATCCGGAATTTGAAATCAAGACAAAAGAAATTTTATGGATGTTGTAGGGGCTGCCCCCTGCGGCCGCCCTTCTGAAGGGCAACCACGGGGGGTTGCCCCTACCTTGGAACAAGCTCAACCCTTCTGTTTTTCCTCCATGCCTCTGGAGTATTGCGAACATCAGCGGGCTTTGTCTCTCCGTAAGAGATGACGGCGGCGATTCTATCCTTTGAAACACCTTTGGACAAGAGGTAAGCCCTTACACTGCGAGCACGTCTGTCTCCCAGCTCCTTATTATAAGCCTCTGAACCTCTATTGTCACAATGGCCTTCCAGGACGAGTGCTACGTCACGATTTTGAGCAAGCCATCTCACATCCTGATCGAGGACACTGGCAGATGAGGGAAGGATTCCGACCGAGTTAGTCGCAAAATAGACGGTGCTTATAAGTTTCAAGCCCTCTTCCTTTGCTACCCGCTCATCTTCGGCCGCCCTTTTACTGGCAACTCGCGAAAAAACACATCCTGCAACAAGCGAGACGCTACAGATGATTAAGAAAAGCACGATCCATTTGTTCTCTTTGAGTTTCACAGTTGTCCTCCTAAAAACAGCATGTAGTAGTATTATTGTAGGGGCGGTTCGCGAACCGCCCCTACTTCATGCTACATACTATTTTTTCTTTTCATTTACTCTTCAAACACGCCGATATCAATAGTCCCACGTGTAACAAAATTATAATCCTTCAGCACCTGTCCATCCGCAGGCGTTGGAGCGGCATAACCATCGTTGATACCATCATTTCCTGAGCCATCGGATTGTAAATGATACTGATCGTTGATCATGGTTGTGTATGTATTATGCCTTCTCACAACATTACCGCTAACCGTTGATTTGCCAAATGTAAATCCTATTGTCGTATAGGGACTTCCATCACAGCCACGGACTAATATTTGGGATGTTGAATCAGGGGACTGCAAAAAGAGATTATTCCTAACATGATTCGTCGGCTCGCTTGTTGCGCAACTCAGCGGTATGCCATCTCCACCGCCAAAGGTCGCGAAGACATTGTTCACCAGCACCGGATCAGATGCATCGACGATCAGCCCCTCCAACACACCAACGCCTTTGGATGACGAAGCTTTGAGGGTGTTATTTGCGACAACCAGATCGGTCTTTGATTTGTAAAGTTTAAGGGCTGCCTGCGAATATGCGCTGCCAGCATCTATAATATTATTCACAACCGTACCCTTGGTAAGGTTAGCAAGATATGCGCCCTGACTGAATGTTCCGGCATCTGTCGTATGACTGCCGCCGATGAATTTATTTGCTGAAAGAACGAGTTCCATCGCGCCGTCTGCCCAGAAAGCCGTAGTCTGTAACAGAGTCGCATTCCCCTTCACCGTGCAATTTTTGAACGTCTTTGCACCTGTGCCCTGCAAGAGCACCGTCTTTTGACCATCAATTGATGAAGTTGAGTTCGCAGTATTTTCGATATGGAAACCGTCGAATAAAACATCATCGAGCGAGCCGATGAGAAGTGTCACGTCGGAATCGGATCTTGTTAATGTCGTCCTATAAGTTGCACCTGTGTCTCGATAATCGCGCGTTGTAAAAGCCGAATTGAATCCTCCAAACATGTGCACTCCTGCCTGCCATGTGATGCCGCTCATATCATAATTCCCTGCCGCTACTACGAGTGAAACGCCGTTCGTCTTTGCCTTCGTCAAACCTGCGGCGAAGGTCTTTAGAGGTGAACTCTTTGTACCTCTTGCGCTGTCTGAACCTGCTGCCTGCTCGACAAATACCGCAAACTGTTCATTCTGGGCCATGTTGTCTGCACCGAACGTCGCCCAGATCGTCATGCCTATCGATTCATCCTTATCGTCGAGATCACAATCCTTTGCAATTCCATCTATATCTTCATCCGTCGCTGATTGACCTACATTCGACACATACGGACAATTATCCGTTGAGTTTAGTACAGCATCTCCATCGATATCATCATCGCAAACATCGCCAAATCCGTTTGAATCAACATCAGACTGAAATGCGTTTGCTTTAAGATTACAGTTATCATCACAATTAGCTTTCGCACCGCCTATGCAGGTGGCATCTCCAACCACTCCACTGCTATCACCATCATCCAGTATGCCATCGTTGTCGGCATCCGGATCACAAACATCGCCTATCTTATCACCATCGACATCCCCCTGCGGAAGGTTCGCATTGATCGGGCAGTTATCGAGATTGTCATTTATAGTATCGGCGTCTGAATCGACCAAGAGCGGATTATAACCTCTCGTGACCTCCCAGCCATCTCCCAGACCGTCGCCATCGGTGTCGGCCTTCATCGGATCTGTCCCGCGATTCGCCTCATCCGTGTTGTTCAAACCATCGCCATCCGGGTCATCCGAGCAGATATCTCCCACGCCATCCTTGTCCTGATCGGCCTGATCGGAGTTTGCAGTTGATGGGCAGTTGTCCTTCCCGTCATTCAATCCGTCGCCATCACTGTCTGCATTTCTGGGATCGGTATTCTGCAAGGTTTCCGCATCGTTCTTTACACCATCACCATCGATATCATCATCCTGATTGTCGCCGATGCCGTCTCCATCCATATCTTCCCACTCCGTTGCCAACATGGGAAAGAGGTCGAGCCCATCCTGCACACCGTCGCCATCACTATCAACATTTGCAGGATCGCAACCGTTCTCTATCTCAGAGATGTTGAACATCTTATCTGCATCTGAATCTATATTGTAATCATAAGTCCCCGCTGTGAGATCCTGACCCGCGACATACGGCACATACTGTCCGGCAATCTGCAGATCTCCCTCTGAAATCGCACCTGCCTCCTTCGACTGCGTCGTCGTGGAGGATGTAGCACGATACCAGACCTCTATCTTTAAATAGACATTTGCCGCCGGCACATCGGACGAAGGCTCGAATGAAAATTGATATTTGTCATCCTTATATTCGCCAACAAGGCGCGAAGAGAGCTCTTCATCACCTGCCGGATCCAAATCTGATGCCTTTGCGGTACCTGTGCTATTCACAACTAGCTTTCCGGCAACAATAGCCTCGCCGCTCAGATCGGTAATGCGCTTTGGAAAAGCAGGGGCGACTTTCACATCAAGCTTGCCGCTGCCTCCACCGCCACACCCGACCAGTGCGGTCATCACAAAACCTAAAACCAACATTCCAATTAGACGCTTCATATAAATCCTCCCTTGATCTCTCCCTCGCGCAAAATTTTTTATAAAAATGGGTAATTTCTTCATATTTTTTTCATGTTTTAAGTTTTTCACCACATACTACATGCCACATGCTACATACGCCTTATTCTTTCCATCATTTCCCTACAGATGTCCCTAAATCGACCTTCAGTTCGCCCGTAGATGAACCGCCTCCAGAGAGCGCTATCGCAAGTCCGCCTCCCAATCCGCCCAAAAGTAGCCCCACTCCCGCCCAGAATAGCGGCCTCTTATATATCGGCTTATTCATGGAATTAAAAAATGTCGCGGGGGTATCGGGGCTGATCTCGGCAACCTTGAGCGTCCCCTTCTCTATATCATGCTTTGCCTGCTCGGAAATTTTATCCGCCAGCTTCATAAGGTTAGAATCGTAATCCCTTGAGCTCGAGTTTATCCTGAAACTGACCGGCTTTTCTGCGACTGAAAATCTGCGGTCTATCACCTGAGCCGTTACGAGATTTTGTGATGGGTTCGTCGATAGCAAAACAAGTTTATCCGCCTGCAGAAGGCCGGCAAGCCTTGAGCTCTTGGCAACTTTATTCAATTCAATCTCATCAACAGCATTTTCACTCCATTTAAGTTTACCTTTTACGCTGGCCGATTTTCCATCCTTCAACGTAACAACCTGATTAAAATGTTCATAATGGCTTGCCTTCAAGGTAACCAGATATTCACCAACCGGCATCTTTTCAAAGGAGACCGGCGTCATTCCCTGACTCACACCATTTATAAAAAGTTCAACCGATTTAGGATTACTCGTGATTTTTATTTTTCCGGATCCGGCCTCAAAAAGTTTAGCACGGGCATCCTCTACCCTCTTTGCAAGAGATGGCGGCAGATCCCCTGTCTCCAGATTGATATTCGGATCTATCCTGACAACCTCAGCGGCAAGGGAGGAGATGATCTCCTCTTCATTTAGAGCCTTGGCGACAAGCATCCTCAGGAGCATAGCATCGAGCAGTTTACCGCCTGCGCTCTGGTATCCGACCTTTCTCAGCTCCTTAATAACTTTATCGGCA
>JBDRGF010000094.1:0-11977 GCA_043818055.1 Pseudomonadota bacterium
GATTTTTTGAGCAAATTGAAAGATGGCAGATCCGGTGAAGTGATTCCCTATATAAAGGATAAGGTCGTGGCGGTTATAGGTGGAGGGTCTGTCGCGATCGATTGCGCCGAGTCTGCTTTGAAATTTGGTGCGAGTGATGTCTATCTTCTTTACAGAAGATCGTATGTCGAGATGCCCGCCGAGGAGGAAGAAAAAGATGGCGCCCTCAACAAGGGAATTCACTTTATCCTGCTGAACCAGCCGAAAGAGTATGTCGTCGAAGGTGGAAGATTGAAGGGAGTTAAAATCATCAGGACGAAACTTGGAAAGCCGGACGCGTCCGGCAGAAGATCTCCGTTTGAGATTGAGGGGAGCGAATGGGAGCTCGCCGTCGATGCTGTGATTGAAGCGATAGGCGCGAAGCCATCAGATGACATCGCCTCTTTGTACCCGGATTTGAAGCTCAATGGCCAAAAGCTGATCGTCGCTGATGAAGAGAGATGCGCAACATCAGTAAAAGGAATCTTTGCCGGCGGTGATGTCGTGAGGGGGCCATCATTAATCGTGAACGCGGTGAAGGATGGAAAGGCCGCGGCAAAGGCGATCGAAGAATATATCAGGGGGAACGCATGAAAAATAAACCAGGTTTGGTTGTCGATTTTTGCGGTGTGAAGTTCATCAATCCCTTCATGCTCTCCTCATCGCCGGTTTCCAACTCGGGAGAGATGATCGGCAGGGCGTTCGATGCGGGATGGGGAGGGGTCGCGTATAAGACGATATGCACGGGGCGCACACCCATCGTCCATCCATCGCCGAGGATGCACGATTACAAATATGGCGAGAAAAAACTCGTCGGTCTTCAGAATGTGGAACAGATCTCCGACCGTTCATTAAAAGACAATTTGTCTGACATCAGATATCTGAAAAAGCATTGGCCAGATCACATCGTCATGGCGAGCATCATGGGATTCAATCTGGATGAATGGGGCGAGCTCGCGAAGGCCTGCACAGACGCAGGCGCCGATCTTCTGGAACTCAACTTCTCCTGTCCGCACATGACTGTCGAAGGATCAGGGATGAAGGTGGGGCAGGCATTTTCACTGATAGAAAAATTTACTGCTGCCGCAAAAGGCGCAACGCACATTCCTGTCATCGCGAAGATGACGCCAAATATCACCGACATGAACGAGCCGGCGATGCACGCGAAGGCGGGTGGCGCCGACGGCATCTCTGCGATCAACACGTTGCGTGCTATTTCCGAGATAGGGATCGACGATTGGGTTCCAAGGCCGAATGTTGGCGGGATCGGTGCAATAAGCGGATATTCCGGCGCGGCTGTGAAGCCGATCGGCCTTCGTTTTATCGCTGACATGGCCAAAAACAAAGACTTAAACCTGCCGCTCTCCGGCATGGGAGGGATCGAGACCTGGATCGACGCGCTCGAATATCTTTTAGTCGGTGCAACAACTTTGCAGGTGACGACCGGCATCATCAGATACGGCTACAGGATGGTCGAGGATCTGATCGAGGGGCTAACGGACTACATGACGAGCAAGGGAATTATGAATTTGCAGGGGCTGATAGGTAAAGCCCTGCCAAAACTTTGCGAGACGAGTGCCTTTGATCTGAAAAAACAGGGGATAGCGGAATATGATTTGGATGACTGTGTCGGTTGTGGCCAGTGTTATATCGTCTGCAACGACGCCAGCGGTCAGGCACTCGAGTGGGACGCAGATAATCGCAGACCCAGCATGCCGGATGAAAAAAAATGTTTAAGCTGTATGATTTGTAGCTTTGTATGTCCGGTCGATGGTATGATAAGATATAAACAGATGCCGGATGGATGGAAGAGGTGTGAAACTGTAACGATGTAGGGGGCGACCCATGTGTCAGCCCCTACAACTTAATCTGCGAGGTATTTATGAAACAACTTAATTTAACAAAATCAAACCAGCTTTGGGAAGAGGCGTTGGACCTCATCCCGGGAGGTGTGATCGGGATCAGGCGTCCGGTCAATTTCGTTCCGGGCGAATATCCTGTTTTTATGGCAAGCGGCAAAGGTGGACGGATCAAGGATGTCGATGGCAACAGTTACATCGATCTTCTGTGCGCCTTCGGCCCTATCATCCTCGGCCACTCAGAGGAGAGGGTTGATGCGGCGGTAACCGAACAGATAAAGAAGGGATTCTGTTTCAACCTCGCGCAGGTCTGGCAGAACAAGCTGGCCAAAAAGATGCGCGCTTTAATTCCTTGTGCAGAGCAGAGTATGTTTATGAAGACCGGATCAGAGGCGACTAACGCAGCTGTGAGGATCGCGCGCGCTTATTCGGGGAAATTGAAAATACTGAGGTGCGGTTATCACGGCTGGGGAGACTGGTGTGTTGAAGTGAAGGGTGGGGTTCCTGAGAAGCTCTACGAGGATACGCACGAATTTCATTACAACGATTTGAAGGGTGTCGAAAAGCTGTTATCGGAACATAAGGGAAATGTCGCCGGCATCATCGTCACACCTGTCGGTCACCCGCTCGCTCATCCTTTGGAGGAGCCGAAACCTGGATTTCTGGAAGGGTTGAGAAAACTCGCAGATGAACATTCGGTCGTTCTCATCTTCGATGAGGTCAGAACGGGTTTCAGGGTTTCCCTTGGTGGGGCGCAATTGAAATATGGCGTGACGCCAGACATCGCACTCTTTGGAAAGGCGATGGCGAACGGTTATCCGGTAAGTGCTGTCTGTGGTAAGAAAAAGTTTTTGCAGCCTATAGCTGATGGAAAAGTATTTATCTCATCCACATTTTTTCCGAACAGCCTCGAGATGGTAGCTGCGTTAAAGACAATCGAGATAATGGAGACTGAAAATGTGCTGGATGCTATTTGGGAAAAGGGAAAAGCATTTCTTGACGACTTGAGAATCATCGCGTCAGAGACAAATGCGCCGGTCACAATTTCCGGCATACCGCCGATGCCATGCATTACGTTTAACAAGGATTCAGAAGGAAAATATAAAAATCTGAGGCCGGAATTTTACAGGCAATGCATCCGAAGGGGCCTATTCATGCATCCGTTCCATCATTCATATATCGCATATCGCCACACCGCAGACGATTTAGAAAGGGCGCTGGAGGTGATTAGGGAAGGATTTAAGTGTAGGAGTGTAGGAGTGTAGGAGTGTAGGAGCGTAGGAGCGTAGGAGCGTAGGAGCGTAATTCTATATTATAGCATAACTTAAACACTTCTGCACTTCTACACTTAAACACTTACGCACTTTATTTCTGGCTCATATCCAACATCCTGCTCTTGAAGCCGAAGCCTATTACATCGCTGACATCTGTGATGGTGACGAAAGAGTCGGGGTCGATCTCCTTGATGATATCGCGTAACTCAAAAATCTGTCGCCTTCCGATAGCGCAATAGAGCACCTTCTTTGGTTTTGCGTGATAGCCGCCCTCGCCGTGAAGGATCGTCACGCCGCGCTCGAGGTCATGGATGATGCGTTTTTTTATCTCGTCAGCTTTGTTGGAAAAGATCATCACACCTTTTACATAGGGCAAACCCTCAGCGGTCATGTCACAGATCCGCGAGACGATGAAGAGGGTGAATATGCCCCAGATAGCTATGTTAGGATCTTTGAAGATTATGGCGATAAGAATTATCACGAATGTGTCGATCACAAGATATCCCATAGTGATTGACATGTTGAAATATTTTTTGAAAATCGCAACTGGGATGTCGGTGCCGGCTGTCGATCCTCGAAATCTGAATACGATGCCAATCCCGATACCCATGAGAATCGATCCGGCAAGGGCGGCCAGCAGTATGTTGTCGGTCATAGCCCATTCGGTGACAGGTTTTCCCTTGTTAAATTTTTCGATGATGGATGTCGCGATCCCCATGTCATAGAGGTGTTTGACGGAGATGAGATCGGTGAAAATTGCCGAAAGGGCAGTGCCGATGATCGTGCCGATAGCGAAGTGGTGTCCGATCAGAAATATTCCAAGTATCAGAAGGGGGATGTTGAATGCCAGCATTATGAGACCTGCCGGTATGTCCCACATATGAAAGAATATCTGTGATAAACCACCCACTCCCCCCGGTGTTATCTTGAAAGGGATTAAAAACCATGCCCACGCTATGGCCAAAAGCATCGATCCGCACGCAATGCCGATCGTATTTTTTAGATATTTAAGCACTGTTTTTTTTGGCATTCCGACCTCAAAATGTTAATCAACTTTACTTTTTTAGCATTGTAAATTAATCATAGAATTATGGCAAAGGATAAAAATAAATCGAGATATCTCCTGGGAACTCATATCAGTGCCTCAGGTGGGGTGAGCAAGGCACCTATCGCAGGCGAAGAGCTTGGGTGCTCTGCTATACAAATCTTTACGAAGAACAACATGCAGTGGTTTGCTAAGGATCTTGACCCGAAAGAGGTAGAGGTCTATCGGCAAAATCTTAAAGAGACCAATATAAAGGTCGTTTTTTCTCACGCAGGTTACCTGATCAATCTCGCTGGCTCGGAAAAGGAGAATTACGAAAAATCGATGAAGTCGATGTTGCAGGAGTTGGAACGATCAGATCAACTCGGTATTCCTTTTGTAGTTTTGCATCCCGGGTCACACAAAGATAAAGGGATCGAGTGGGGAATAAAGCTCATAGCTGATTCGATAAATAAACTCTTTGACGAAACGAAGGGATCGAACGTCATGATTGCTCTTGAGACGATGGCGGGGCAGGGTTCATCTGTAGGCGGAAAATTCGAAGAGCTCGCCGAAATTACAGGGCTCGTTAAAGATAAGAAACGTATCGGATATTGTTTCGATACATGCCATGCATTTTCAGCGGGGTACGATCTTCGCGATGAGAAGAGCTTTGTGGAAACGTGGCAGCAGTTTGATAAGATCCTCGGAATCAAAAATCTTCTGGCGATTCACCTGAACGATTCCAAGAAACCATTTGGCGATCACAAGGACAGGCACGAACAGATAGGAGAGGGGGAGTTAGGGAAATTTCCATTCTGGCGTATCTTACATGACAAGCGCTTCGAAAATATTCCGATGGTGCTTGAAACTCCCAAAAAAGATGAAGCCGGAAAAGAGATGGATCCAGTAAATCTCAAGTTCTTGAGAGAAATGGAAAAAAGCTCTAAGGTTTAGAACACCTTTTTCTTCCTTCTGACAGAAATAAAAACAAATAGAGGGATAATAATTCCAATTAACAAACCAGGATTGCTATTGTTTGTTAAAGCCAGTGAACAAAAACCACCTCCACCACCTTCCAGCACATCAGCAGGTTTGGTCTTCTCGGTTTGGTCTTTGTTAGCTTTTTCGATGTCATCTAGATATTTTTTTACTTCGTCCGGAACCTCGTCAGTTTTTTGATCAACAGCAACTTTCTGATCGGAGGGCGAAACTTTATTTGCATCCTTGGCATCTCCTGGGAAGGGGATCGGTCCAATTGGGACGGCTGGTACTCTTTCGCCGTGAAAGGGCATTATTCGTTTTGGTCTGGATGGACCACCAAGTTTGGATTTATCAAGTTGCAGCACTTTGCTATCTGCTAGAACAGGATTGGTATCGTCCAGCTTTGGAATGATTCCACCCGCCCCCTTATTTTGATTAGATATGATTTTCTCATATGTATCACCCTCTAAAAGATTGATAATTCCATCTCCATCCACATCTGCATCGGCAATATCACAAACTCCATCTCTGTCCTTGTCTTTAAATCCATTTTTAGTTGGATCTCCTGAGATGCAGCCTACAGGTGGATTCAATATTAAATCGGCCAATCTATATTCATCAGAAACTGTAAGAGTAAAGGCTTTTGGTCTAAAATATTTATCTACAAGTATATTGGACTCGGAAAGAAGCGGGTTTTTTGGATCTAGAAAAAATGGAAATAATAGGTCGAGCCTTTCTTCAGGCATATATTTGTAAACAATGTCGAATGTGACATTAAAGGGTCTCATGTATTTTTCGTCGTATAAAAGTGAAAATGCAGGGCTGACGTTGCTACATGTTAAAGTTGTGCTGCTTACACTGAAAGTGCAAGTATCATCCCCTTCGAATGGAATTGTCTCAAGCTGTAGTCCCGATATCCTTTTAAAACGAATCTGATATTTTCCAAAGCTGCTATATATGCTCACATTTAGCTTTGGTTCAAGGGTGGTTGTGAACTGATTCTTTTTTAGATGGTCGATACCGTCAGAAAAACCTTTTGTTTTAGCCTCTTCATCGAAATAGATTTTAAAATCATCTGGTTTTGTTATCTCTCCAATGTACGATTTAAAGTTTTCTGGTTTGTGATTTACCCTCGAAGGGTGCTTAAGTTGATTGTCGCTTGTGCAGTTCATTAACCAGCATGTTACGACATCCCTTGCTTCTAAGAGTAAACATTCTAATGCTTTGTGATAGTCTTTGCTGACATTGGACTTCGGTGCTTTTTTAATTTCTGATGTTGCATCTTCTCTGCACTTATTCCACCAAACACCCCCCCAATATTTGTGTTCCTTATCAGTACATTTTCTTTTTAAAACCTCTTCCAAGGCTTGTTTTTCAATATCATCTAAATGTTTGTTATAGATATAGCTATAACTTCCAATCTGATTTCTTTTCCTTATTTTATCTTCGAGCTCTATTTTTTTTTCAGCTAAACATTTATTTGTATCATATCCATCGATAGCCATTTTACAATTTGTCGACGTGGATTTCTTTTTTATACATGCCTCTTTAAAACCTGGAAAATCAATTATTGCACAATCCTCATAATCCTTGCCTGAAATATCTTTATAGTTGACGCTTCCAGCTTCACGCTTATCGTATGCCGATATTGAACATTTGGGAAATAGTGTGTCACATTTGTTCACAATTCCGAAATCATATTTTCTGACATCCTTACATGACAAATCTGACAATGCCCAACTGTTGTTTGCTAATAAAAGTAGCAAAATAATTAAAGAGAGTGTCTTTGCAATTTTGTGTATCATGTTTTATCTCCTTGTCTAATTTTCCTCCCCCCATTTAGTAAGTTGTAGTGGTCCAATATCACACGGTTCATTTTGAGGTCTCGGATTTCCATTTATATCTGTTTTAATAGGGAGTTTTATTTCAGTTGGAAGTGTTCCAATCGCCTTTCCCCCCTTCAAAGCTTTAGAAGTTTTGCAGATAAAACTGTTTTCATTTAACTGTGAATTATTGTTGAGGCAAAAAACTTCATATAGGTGATCTGAATAGAGGGGGTAGAGCGTGATGTTATTGCTTACCTCTCCGCTGAACAAATGCCCGCCCGAGTTATTATTTTTAAGTTTTAGTTTTTTAAAATCACTGAGATCGTCGACTTCGACTAAGGGAGATTGCGGATTAGATGGGGGATATTGCAGATGAGATAAAAGATTAGAATAATCGATCATCATCGGAGTTCCAGTATTGAAGACCATATTATTGCTGAACCAGTTGATGTTGCTGAATTCATCAATAAAGATTCCAACGTCCTGTCTTACCTTGTTTTTCATCGTATGGATCAAGTTGTTGATGAGTCCTACTGTCGATTTTTTTATGACAACAGCCTTTGCACCACCACCATATACATCCTGAATAGTTTCCCCGTAGATATGATTGTTGAGCAGCATAACCTCATTGGCTCCGGATATTGATATGCCGGATGCGCTGACTGGTGGGGCTTTGGATAAGGATTTTGCTAAGATGTTATTATTTGCAATGTCGATTAATCCTCCACCATCGATTCTGATCACACCGCCTAGCCTTGCGCAGGCTCCAGTTGATAGGATTCTGTTGTCAGAGATAGTGATGCGCTTCGATCGGGTTGTCTCTACGGCATTTTCGTTTATTACAAAATGATTGTCTTTAATCGATATGTAATTTGAATTGGTGATGAGAAATCCAGCATGTCCGGATAAGATGTACTTGCAATCATCACTATTGTTTACTGTCTGCTCGGCATCGTAGGCGATTGGGTCTTTAATAATGAATCCTTCAAATCCGATGTTGAGAGAATCCTTAATTTCTGCGACATACGATTTGTGCTGATCGCTTTTATGATTGATCAAAATTAATGATTTTTTCCATTTTGAATCAAACTTTTTTGAGAGTCCTCCAATTAACCTTAAGTTGCTGATTTTTTCTAAAAATAGATTGCCAAAATAAAGCGAATTGTGAAGATATGATATCTCTTCATCGCCTGCGACTATTATAGCTTTAAGCTCATCTTTCGGAAGTTTTTTAACAGCCTCTACTGCTTCACTTATTAGTTTGAAAGGAGATCCTTTTTTACCACTACCCGATGTTGCCACCGCTCTATCGACGAATAAAATATTCTCCTCTTTTATGCTCCCTCCAATCAGACCCTTCACAAATTTAAGTGGATCAGCTTGCATATCTTTTGCGAACATTCCACCTGCAGGTTTTGCTTCGAGTTCGAGCATAGGTTGCGCAATTGGTCCAACAACCGATTGAATTTGATCTAAACCGGCTTGGGCTCCACTCTTGTTTTCAATTACGGTGAAAGAGCCAGGATCGCCAGGCATCTGTTGTCCAAATTCTTTGAGGTCTGTTGGTTGAGGCATTTCCTGTAAGCCTGCTACAGGTTGTTTGTTTTCAATTACAGTGAAAGAGCCAGGATCGCCAGGCATCTGTTGTCCAGCCTCTTTAAATTCTGTTGGACGAGGCATTTCCTGTAGTCCGGCAACTGGTAGTGGGTTTTGAGCTGGTGGTTGCCCAGGAACCTCACTGAGGGTTCCTGGTTTCTGTATAGCCCCAAGTGGGCCTAGTAATGAAGGAGGACCTTTTGCAGGTGGTTGTCCTGCGCCACCCGGTTTAGGCGCTCCAGGTTGTTGAGGTGCGCCTGCTCCTCCGGGTTGACTCGGTATTTGTTGTGCATGATGAGAAATATTTTCATTTTGTTTTTGTTCTTGAAGTGGGCTGGCCTGCTGATAAATCTCCTCAAATTTTTGCTCTATCGGTTGCTTTCTGTTTACAATCTCCTCCTTTATTTCCTTTTTTTCATCTTCAAGTAGAGTTGCTCCTTGTGAAGAGGGGGCATCTGGAGGTTGAACAGCGCTCTCTTGAGCACTTCCCGATTTGTCAGGTGTCAAAGGTGGCTGCAACCCAGTGCAGGAATTGACACCTATGAGCGCGAGTCCGATAACTGCTAAAAATATAATGCTTTGAATATTAAAGGTTTTTCCGCGCATAAAGACTCCTTTTTTTAGTTGAAATCACTACAGCGCATTCATTGCAAAACCCATGCCGTAAATTTTAAGGGATTTAAAAGATCATATGATGCTTGATTCTAATTTCTCTGATCCGGCCCGATGTCCCAGCCTTCGCTTGATGGGCGGGGCTCGTCATCGATATCCTTGGAAAGTATTGTTTGAATTATTTGCCGACTGATGTTTTTTATAGTTTTTCCTTTTTTTATTGCTGGCGATTTAGAATTTAAACGGGAATCTACTGTGATATTTGATGTTTGAAATATATCGTTCCATTTTGCATTTGTTTGAATGTTATTGGAATATAAATCCTTGGTTGGTGATACAGCAATAAGCCATTTGCTCAAAATAGTGAATAAATTATCAAGTTGTGTTTGTGTGGTAACCTTTTCAGATTTACACTCATTGTTCATAATATATCCAATTTTAACTGATGAACTGGCATTTAAGAATAAATTATTACTTAACTCATCTACCTTCGTTGACTCTGTAAGACTGATGTCTGTGCCATCAGTATTATTCGAAGTGATGATGTTGTTAATTATGCTTACGCCGAGCTCACCATTTGGGGGTTTTCTATAATCGTAAATCCTAATTGCTTCTGAATTTGGCTTTTCTGCAGATACGATGATATTATTTGCTATCAGATTTGGCGAAATATTGTTTCCAAGCCAAAGGCCAATAGAAGTCATCGATGAATTGATTGGATCGTCTAAGCCGAGAATGATGTTGTTTAAGATGGAAATATTTTCATTTTCTTCGGCATAGATAGCAACTGAATGTCGTAAAGAGCCTCCTAATGCCTGTTTCATATGAGGCGATTCAATGTAGCTATTTGATAAAATGACATCTTTGGAATTAGTTATTTGCAATGTCCTGCTTGAGGAAATAACCATCCCCTTCTGTTTTATATAAAAGCCGTCGATTGTGATATTTTCGCATTGACTGATTACAATGTTGATGTGCTCGTCAATCAATAGCTTTGTTTTTCCTGTCAAGCCTGAGAAATCCGAAGAATATCCACCAATCAGGTGGAGGTTGTTAATATTTTCAATCGGTTCCATTCGCTCATCGTATCCGTCCGATTTTGTCACAGCGACTAAAATAAAAAGCTTGCTGTTTTTTTGTGCATTTTTGATAGCGTATGAGATTGTCTTTAATGGTTGCTGTGGCGTGCCTGTATTTCGATCATCTCCGGAATCTTTGCTGACAAAATAGCTTCGCTCTACGATCGGTTTGTATTGTAATATGCGAGTTTTATTTTCAAAAGCAGTTATCGCTAGTTCACTAGGAGTAGTGGGAGTTTGATCCGCAATGAATTTCACCTCATTGGTCGATGCAGTTGTCGTTTTTTCTCCCTGAAGTGCAGTGATCGAATAACTGAATGTGTCGTTCCATGTTGGCGTGTCTGTGTATTCGGATTTTATCTTGTATTCTTTCTCGAGGATCTCGTAGCCGTTTGTCGATTTTCTGCTGATTATGTAATAGTCAACATCCTGATTCTCTTCCCAAGTGATGAGCACTTTACCATCTTTAATTGTAGCATTAGGGTTTAAAAGGGGGGATGAGGTTACATCTAGATTTGTTTTTGAGGAGAGAAGACCCTCACCATCGCTGCACGATATGAGGAAAACTCCAATTATAGCTAAAAGAAAAATTCCTGTAACCCTTTGTAATTTTAGTAAAAACATCGTTTGTCTCCTTAAAAGGCTTTGAATCTGCCTCTTTTTCAGAGATATTTGACTGCAACAGCTGTGCCAAAATTGGGTTAGGTTTTTTTACAATGGATGGATTTTGCCATTTTTGAATTCGAAAAAAGAATTGACGATGCGAATTTGAGCCCCTTCGTTAAGAGGAAGGCATCCTAAGATGAAGTTGATAAAACTGTTTTCTTCAGAGGTCTGAATTATAGGTATCAGTTCTAGCGTTTGCCAAACTCTTTCACCTCTTTCTTTGATTTTGATAAGCGAATAAAACTCTTGAAATCGTTCACTGTATTGCTTCAGGATTTTTGAAGATCCCAGACCTAATGTGATTTTGCTGGCATTCTTGAGGATAAAAGGAACATTTGGATCATTTGGTATAGAAGTTTTATATCCAAGCTGGTTGAACATCTCATGTTCTGTAGCTGTTAAGGAATCGCTGCCGATATCTATGATCAAGCAGACGCGATTTGATGTCAATTTTAGCGAAACCCTGTCGCCAAAGTGGTCGATGATTTTTGCAAGTTTGGGATTTGCAACAAGGCCCGTGTTGTTAATAGATAATTCGTGTATAATTCCTGTGGTGCCCATTCGTATCGTGTCTGGATTTATTTCGAAGAGATTTCCATGAAACGATCCCCTCCATGCATCGTAGAGCTCTTCGTCCGTAAATCTAACTTGACCATTGAATTCAATGTGTTCAGCTTTTGCTCCTGCTATCTTTGGAGAGTCATCCTCCACATTTTCAAAACGTTTAATATCCATGTTCCATAAGAAATGATAAAATTTATTGCTAATTAACCGGCCAAAAAGTGTACTTTTTTTAGGTTGTTTTTAAGTTATTGTTTTTAAAAGATAATATTTTGTCTGTTTTTCCATATTTTTGTCTCTTCGTTGTTTTTGAGCTTTTCAGATTTATATTTTTCATAAAATTCGCAGCCGAAGCTGTGGATATGTGGGAAAGTCGATGAGGTTGCGAAGATTGTGGACAGGGGGTGGAAAACGGTCTCTTTGTTTTCCACGCCCTGTCCACAATCTTCGCGTCGACTTTTCCATATATCCACAGCTG
>JBDRGF010000095.1:0-6576 GCA_043818055.1 Pseudomonadota bacterium
ACAAGGAAAGTTGTTTACATCAAAACAGCTTCGTGGGGCAACGTCTGCTTGTAGCGCGTAGTGCGGGAAACCCGCACGCTACGTGCAACGGGGGGTTGCAAGGGGTGTCATCACTGATGCTCCTTGCTCCTATCCCGATTAATATTATTCATTTTTTGGTTTTATAAGCAATGTCATCGCCCATCTTAGTCCTCTGCAATTAGGATCTGTTGATGAATACAACTTTTTGTAGGGGCGAGTTTAAAACCCGCCCAAAAACGCGCTTGAGAAGGTTTTCCGCCAGAGATGGATCGCTGCCAGCCTGGAGTCTTTGGCTGAAAACCTGCCCCTACAAATCAGATGTTTTGTTTTGAGGTAGCTGTAAATGAATTTGCCATGAAAACTACGTTTGCAGATCAGACAATTTAGCATCCATCATCTCAGCAGAGGACTTTGATAATCAGAGATCGTCATGGAGTTGTCGGCTACGAGGTAAAAATAGGGTTATTTACAGTCGCCGATGCGTTTGCCGCTTATTTTTGAAGCCCATGTTCTCTCGCCCATAGTCAATTCCACTTTTCCGTCCATGGTGTCGCCGGCATATTTGATCTTTCCCTTGCTAAGCATATCGCCGACCTCGCTCTTGCAGCGATATGTCCATGATACTTCGCCGCCACTTACATTCTGTTCCACCAATGTACACTCATTATTTTCCTGATCAGGAACAGGAACTGCATTCCCTTTTTTTATACACTTCGTATGTTTGTTTGTCTGTGAAGGCATGCCGGGCATATCCATCTCCGTTACCATT
Organism: Pseudomonadota bacterium; assembly: GCA_043818055.1. Classification (GTDB taxonomy): domain Bacteria; phylum UBA10199; class UBA10199; order 2-02-FULL-44-16; family JBDRGF01; genus JBDRGF01. The sequence continues at coordinate 791 of JBDRGF010000095.1, forward strand.
TCCCACTCTCCCTCATTTAAGTCTGGCATATTCGATGCGCTTGAAATATCAGAACTGCTCTTTGAACATCCATAAGCAACTATTGCCAAAACAAATAACCCAATCAACGCGATCATCTTTCTCATAATCATTCTCCTTTTTTTATGTGATAGATTGAAATATCAGATTCGAATATTTTTGATCACATGTAAAGGGTTGAGAATACTATTTGAGTTGTTAATATTTTTAGACTTAAGCATGTGCGAAAATGATTTATAACAGTTTATTTGGAAATTTTGATGTGGATGGTCATGCCGTCCTTGCATGTGAAGCTACTGCCTGTGGTGTGGGTCTTTTCGCTGCTCCATTTGTCGGACTTTGGCAATTTGTTTACATAGTATGTCATGAGTTTAATCTGTGCCATTCCTACATTGGCCAGATTTTGGTTCCAGCTTTGTGTGCCGCCGGCTGCTATCGCTTTATTCTCAACATTCTCTACACGCCATTTCCTGTCATTCGCATCATAAACCTTTAGATTTTTTACTTCGATGGTGCTGCTTGATTTATTATGCACCATGATATTCACATTTTTACAATCCTCCACAGCAAAAGCCGAGTCTTGCAAAACAACAAGTGCCAACAGAGATGCGAAAAACAACGTTAAAGTCTTTCTCATTTTTATTCCCCCCTTTTTATTAGATTAAAGAGTAACATAATGGGATGTGAAGGGCACGAAAAAATTTCGCAAGGACTATGCCAGATATCATAGTTTTTCTAATTTATGCCTGACCTTAGTTAGAGCTATAGCGCGGCGCCTTTGCAATGATATCTAAATCACCATCGCCGTTGACATCGCTCTCCAACATCGTTTTGAATGTTGTGCTGGAGGCTGCGACATTGGTTTTTGTAATACCATTAAATGCTGAAACGTCTGCGACCACCTGCCCGGATGCTATCCCAATAGTGTAAATAGTTTGATAGTCGAGCAGATCGTTAGGCTTGACCGTCATCACGGTATTGGCCTCATTCCAACTGATAGTTGTTTCAACAGTTTTGTCACCATCTTTGAGAGTGAAAAGCGATTCTGCCATCGTAGGATCGACTGCTTCAAAGAATGTGATTTGGATCTTTAAAAATTTAGGGATAGGTGTGCTGCTGAGTTCCTTTTCAGTCCCATCTTGTAAAAGTATTTTAATCGTGGCTGCTACATCTCCAGCACCTCCGCCACAGTTGATCCAAAAGAGAATCATTGTGATCAATACAACAGTGGTAAGGATTAAGAAACTGTCATAAGCCATGGGCTATGCGTTGTGCGCCTTATAATCCTCGTGTAAAAGCCTGTTATTTGATGTTTTTGTAGGGGCAGGCCCCTGTGCCTGCCCTTAAAAGAGGGCAACCACGGGGGGTTGCCCCTACATTTCAGTTCGTCAGCAGGCTCGAAAGCTGGGATCCAGGAAATTATATTCGTTGTGAGGGGGAATATAATATGTACTTAATACTTGAGTCGTGACGACTCAATATGTTAGTATAGGCCAATGTTGGAAGCCCTATTCAATAGTTATGATAAAGAGAGAATATTGTTGTATTTATACACTCATCAGGAGGGGTACGCCCAGGAGATAAGGCAAAAATTGGGATTGTCATTAAGGAGTGTACAGCTTCAACTCAAACGATTGGAAGATGGTGGTGTTTTGGTTTGTAGAACAAGGGATAGAACCATAGTATATCAATTTAACCCACGTTATCCGCTTGCTAAGGAGCTGACGACCATATTAGAAAAAGTTTTGAGTTTGCTACCAGAAAAAGATCGCAAAAAATATTTCACTCCCCGTTTAAGGCCGCGCAGATCTGGCAAACCATTATGAAAAAAATCCCATGGAAAAAGATGCACGTTGAAGAGATGGCTGCATTCGTCTGCTCCCATTTAAAGAGCAAGGGGATAGATTGTGTTTTAAGCGGTGGAACGTGTGTGACTATCTACTCCAACAATCAATACAAATCTTCAGACATGGATTTTGTTATGGCTGAATATGATCGAAAAGAAGTTGATGACGCTATGAATGAAATAGGTTTTAAGAGAACAAAATCATGGAGACATTTTGAAAATCCAAATTGTCCATATTGGGTAGAGTTTCCTCCCACCCCTCTTGCCGCCGGCGACGAGATCATAACTAAGACAAAAATTTTAAATACAGATTACGGAAAGCTAAAACTGCTAAGGCCAATCGATTGTGTTAAGGATCGTTTAGCCGCTTTCTACCACTGGGGAGATCGACAATCTCTCGATCAAGCCGTTATGGTAGCTAACGACAACAGGGTATCACTCAAGGAACTAACGGAATGGTCAGAGGGAGAAAGATCGATTGAAAAATTTAAAATATTTTTAAATCTTCTTAGAAACAAATGAAAAATCAACTAACATTGTTTCATTTTATCTAGACGAATCTCTATTTCTAGGATAGTCAGGATAGACTCTATTCTCAACACTCAGAGGCAACTCAAAGGGAGGTTTTTATGACACGGGTCTGGAATTTTGGCGTAAGAAATCGATTTAGTCATGGATGTTTACACATACAGCAACCTATAAAAACAGTTGTGGAAAAACAAAGCGGTCAATTTCAGATCGAAACAAACAGATCCCCAAATAGTAATCCACAGAAAACAGAACGATCTGCAGCTCGCTTTGCAGCTGCTGAAAATTTATCAGCTACTGTTGGGTATGATCACAGTCAGGCCCTTACAGATGCAATTGCTTGCTTGAATCAACTAAAATGTGAAGAGGGCTTACAGATTTTAAGCGAGGCTTTACAAATTGACCCAACGAACCCTAAAGCCTATCTCAATATGGGTATGTTTTTAATTCAGATCAAACAATTTAAGGACGCGCTGCGGGTCTTTGATGATGGGTTAATGTTAAATCCAGATGCGGGGATGCGAATAAATTTCTATGCCTATAAAGCCGAGGCATTTGGTCAACTCGGCGATTTACCCAATGCAAAGCGTTTGTATGATCTCGTTTTGGAGAAGAATCCGAATCATATCCAGGCAAATCATGGTCTTGCTGTCCTGTTGATCGATTGGGGAGCCTTTCAACAGGCTGAAAAACTATTAACACATGTTCTGAGTGGAGAGGATCTACATCCTGCTGTGTATTGTGAAAGGGCATTTGCTCGAGCAAAATTGAATAACTTGAAAGGTGCAATAGAGGATTGCACAGCGGCATTGGAATTGTGCCCTACTTTTATACCAGCACTCGCCTCCAGATCAAACCTGTACCAAATGATAGGTCGAGATGATTTAGCAGATATAGATTTGGCCAAATTGCATTCGTTTCAAAACAGCGCTGGGATACTAAATTTATTAAAAAAGTAATCTATCTAAGATAATTTAAGATTCCATCCATTTGACAAACTGCTCCCGTGTGGGTGGTTCGGTCATCCAGGAGACATCCGGCTCAGGGATATCAAAGCATTCCTTGACCGTGAGCAACTTAGAGATATCGACCCTCTGAGGATTGCCGTTATTACTTGTCCAAACAATAGATTTATTCTGCAGCACTACATCTACCAGCTTCAATAATCTCATCACATCTTCACGCAGATAAGTTAGCACAGCATCGTGTTCACCTGCCGCCCAAAGCTGAGGTGCCTTTGCACCGGTCATACTATTCAATTCTTCACCACTTGATAATGTTACAGTTTTTAACTTACCTTTAAGCCCTGCCCCTTCCAGCGCTTTTTGTAGACTTAAAAACCAACCCTTCGTGAATGTAACTATCAGCATCAGATCGATGTGATTCATTGCAAGCTCAGCGCACTCAGCCGTCATGCCAGACTCCTGAGCTAATACTGCAAAATCAAAACTACAACCGTTCCAGGTCAGAAAGGTATATCCATCGCGCACTAGCTCCTGAAATTTCTTAACCATCTCCTGGCACTGGCTTCGTGTCATCTGCGGCACACCCTGCCAAAAGATCGGCTCTTCCTGATCGCTCAAGGCGACAGCTGCACAAGTTATTCCAAGAGGTGCAACATTATGCCAATCGGAGTTTTCAGGAATCTCCTTTGCGATTTCCAAATCAAACGATGCGAATTTTATGTTATCCATTTTGTCTCGCTTTTTACATCCTGTGATTGTGCCTTACTGCAGTTGGATTCAGGTTGAGAGGTCTAATTCTCTCAAAGGCATAACAATCTTGGAATTATTTTCTAAAACATTAATACTTTTTTTGTTACCTATGCAGTTTCTCAAAAATAATAGTGCCTATGCCAATAAAGATAAATATAGTTCCGACGTATATAAGATATTTTTCCTTCCATGAGGGTAAATTAAATAGATCAAATAAGCCAAATAGAAATAACATTGTTCCAATGATGATCATGCTTAAATAAAGTTTTTTCATAAAGCCTCCGAAAAGTATTAAGAATTAAGCCCTCAAAATTAAGTGCATTTAACTTCTTCTCTAAGAAGATTTAGTAATTTGTTAATTGGCGTTGCATAATTTTCTTCAACCCAACGGCTAAGCTCAGCTTGCCCTTTATCTTTCCACTCATTCAATTGATCTTGTGTTAAATCTGGCTTAGGGTCATAAATAACCGGAGTTTTGTACTCATATAGTTCATTTACTAACTGGTCTAACTTATTTGATTGTGAATAATATGCGTTAACATATCCAAGTTGCTCAAACAATTTTTGTAAGGAGTGCGTTATATCTGTTACAAGCTGTTCGCTTCTTTCCAAATGTCTTTTGAATTCAATTTTGGTAAACTCATTTTTTGTCAGTAAATATAATTGTTGATAATATTGAAAAAATATTTGTGATTCAAAACGGCTAACAACTGACTGCCTTAACGTAATTTTAATGCCCATCAAATCGCTGTATATTTGCTTTTGTTTCTTTTTCTTATTTTCTCCAAATATCCACTTCCTAGTTAAGTATGTTACAAATACAGGAATGACTGCACCTGTTAATAATGGCACGATAAAATTGATCACAACACCTCCTTTAAGGTTCGATAACACGGGGAACAAGACGCGTAACGCACAGCATTTTCTTAATCCTTAATTCTTACCACTTAATTCTTGTTCGAGCCCTGGATCCCGGATCACCCCGTCATGCGACAGGGCAGAGAGTCGGGGATGACAAAACGCACAATCCAAGACCCACAGCCCACATCACACCACCCTCTTAACATTCATTATTCACCCAAATCAATTCGCCCTGTTTATAAACATCATTTAAGGAAAGTCCTTTTTCTTTATGTTCTTCACCTTCGTTAAAAATGTGAATATCAAGATTCAATTTTAATTTCACTGCTCCGTTCAAGAAATGTGTCTTGATGTTTTCTATTTTCGCACCAGTTTTTATTGATATTGGTTGAATAGCCTTGATTATTATCGCAATATCAATGTCGCTTGAAGGTGTATCCTCTCCCTTAACTATGCTCCCGAAAAGAAATATCTCTTTGATCAAGGTCATTAGATTTTGATCGAGCGATTGAAGAATTTCTTTTATAAAATCTTTAAAAAAATCTCTCTCTTTCGCAAAAAGAGGAATAAGAATTATTCTGGTTATGTACGATTCTTCATCAAGTTTATATAAAATAGTTTTTCCTGCATTGAATCTGTCGATTAGCTTCAGCTGTTCTAATGAATTGCAGGCTCTGCTTAGGAGCTGTCACAAAATAACTTGAGGTTCTTGAGGCTAGAATTTTCTGGGCTTGATTGTATAATTCCATTCCCCGTGAAATTTGTTCTTGTTTATTCTTAAGTTTTTCATTTCATCGTCGGGAACTTTTTTTCCTTTT
>JBDRGF010000096.1:0-7782 GCA_043818055.1 Pseudomonadota bacterium
CGAACCTCTTTTTTACGACACTCTCGCAACAGACAGAGGCCATGAAGCCTGGTGCAAGACTTTCCAATGCCGTATTCCGTTTCTCAATGGTGGTCTCTTTGAACCCTTAGCAGGGTACGATTGGGAGAGTACCGAAATCAATTTCCCTAATTCTCTCTTTACCAATCAAGAGCAATCGTCGCAGGGAGACATAGGCACAGGTATCCTTGATGTGTTTGATCGCTATAACTTTACCGTCAATGAAGCCGAGCCCTTGGAAAAGGAAGTGGCTATTGATCCGGAGATGCTGGGTAAGGTTTTTGAAAATCTACTTGAAGAAAACCGACGCAAGGGTCTTGGTGCATTTTATACACCACGTGAGATTGTGCATTACATGTGTCAGGAGAGCCTCATCAATTATCTGGATACCGGCTTGTCTGTCATCCCCGCGAAGGCGGGGATCCAGAAATCCGAGCGTGAAATATCCCGCAAAGACCTCGAAGAATGGATACATCAAAGCGACCAATACGCCCACTATGCCGCCGCCATTGCCGCAGGTACGAAGGGCGAGCATTATCCAAAACCACCTGAATCGATCCGTCAATACGCCCGTGAGATCGACGATCTTCTTCGGGATATTCTGGTCTGTGACCCTGCCATTGGTTCTGGAGCATTCCCTGTGGGAATGATGATGGAGGTCGTTCGAGCGCGTACTGCACTCACTCCCTATTTCAATGATATTGTAGAACGAACAGCCTACCATTTTAAGCGCCATGCCATTCAGAGCTCAATCTATGGTGTGGATATTGATGTTGGTGCCGTGGAAATTGCAAAATTGCGCCTTTGGCTCTCTCTCGTTGTAGATGAAGAGGACGTACAACAAATCAAACCACTCCCTAACCTTGATTATAAGATAGTGGTTGGAAACTCGCTTTTTGGATTTCCATTCAAAACTCAAAAACTCTCTGAAATTGAAGAGCTGAAGAAAAAATATTTTAACGAAACAGATCATAAGAAAAAAATCTCTCTAAAGAATCAAATCGATACGAGTTTATCAGAGTGCATTAAAGCCTCAAAAAGGAGCTTGGGTTACGAGGTGAATTTTGACTTTGAAATATTCTTTTCGGAAGTCTTCCATAAGAATACTGGCTTTGACATTGTTATCGCAAACCCGCCGTATGTGCGGCAGGAAGGTATAAAAGAATTTAAACCTCAGTTAAAAATAGCATTTAAGAATTTTTTCTGCGGCACTGCCGATCTTTATACCTACTTTTATAAACGCGGAATCGAAGTCTTGAAACCACACGGCCATCTCTGTTTTATCGCTCCTAATAAATTCATGCGGGCTGGATATGGCAAAAATATCCGATCTTTATTTGTTAAAGAGGTGACACCCAAAGTAGTGATTGATTTTGGTGATCTTCCTATTTTTGATGCCACGACATATCCCTCTATTCTTCTTTTGGAAAAACGCCAACCTGTTAAAACAGACAAAACCATTGTTGCTACTTTCACCGATGCTCATCAGCTTGAATATCTCGAAAAAACACTTTCCACGATTGGTTTCCCAATGCCTATTTCTGAATTAAAATCCGATGGGTGGTTATTAGAACAACCGGATGTTTTGGCGCTCATGGAGAAACTTAAGAAGGCAGGGGTGCCATTGGGTGAATATGTTCAGGGGAAATTTTATCGCGGCATATTAACAGGTCTCAATGATGCCTTTGTCATCGACGAAGCAACTCGGGAAAGACTTATTGCCGAGGATCCCAAAAGCAAAGAATTGATAAAACCGTGGTTAAGAGGACGGGATATAAAAAAATGGAAAGTGGAATGGGCGGGGTTGTATATTATCTTTACCCGCCGCGGAACAGACATAAATGATTATCCAGCAATCAAAAGGTATCTTGAACAATTTAGAAAAGATTTAGAACCAAAAAAATCTGACAAAGACAAACAAGGCAGAAAGCCAGGCACGTATAAATGGTACGAAATTCAGGACAATATTGCTTATTACGAGGAATTTGAACGCCCGAAAATCATATACCCAAATATCACAAAAACGAACATTTTTACATTTGACATGACTGGAACCTATGTAAATCAGAAATGCTTCATCATTCCTGTCGATGATATATATCTCTTAGCTCTCTTGAATTCACGCTTAACGACAAGATGGTTTTTCTCAACCCTTCCGTTACTGCGCGGCGGCTTCTTCGAACCCAGTTCAATTTTCATGGAGGCATTTCCTGTTTTTCCCGCTACCAGTGAACAGCAATCATCCATCGTGAAATTGACAAAGAAAATTCTATCCAATCCGGACGGGCAGGATGTTCCAGTTCTCGAAAAGGAAATTAATCATCATGTCTATCAACTCTACGGCCTGACCAAGGGGGAAATTGAAATTGTGGAAAAATAAGGAGGAAAAAACTAAATGGTAAAAATTAACAAAAAGGATTTATATGACAATTGAGTTGCCGGATGAAAAATCCATTAAGGAGAAATTCTCAGATATTTCCACTTTAGAGCATATTGCAACAGGTGGATTCAAGGCCGTGTACAAGGCCGAGATTTCCAATGTCACCGAGGCATTCAAGTTAGTGTTTATTCCAAAACTTGAAGATTCGGAGGAGATAGATGATGGGTTTCGTAAAGAAAACATTGGCAGAATTGAACGTGAAATTGCGGCACTTAAAAAATGCAATGTACCTGAACTTGTAAAGCTTGGTGCAATCGAACCCAAACTCGTTTCCATTGGAGAGAAAGAATATTTTGCGTACTCGGAAGAATTTATCCAAGGTGAAGACCTTTTTAAGGTGATCAAGAAATCACTCAAGACCAATGCACCCAAACCTGGCGAACCCGAATTAAAATTACTATTTGTGGCTCTTCTAAAAGCCATTCAAGATCTTTGGAAGCATGGCTATGTTCATCGGGACATCAAACCGTGCAACATTATCAAAACCGAAGACAAAAAAAGACCGTTTGTTTTGCTTGATCTGGGAATTGCCTTTTCCGTTACCGATACAGCTTTGACTTTTGATGCGCAAAATCGTTTGCCACCGGCAACCTACAGATATCTCGCCCCTGAAATGATGGATCAAAATTTTCGTCAAAATATCGATTACAGGAGCGATCTTTACAACACCGCTTTGAGCGTTTATGAGTATGCTTGTTTCAAACACCCCTTGGCAGCATCGCAAGATGATTTAGTGATGACCATCTCCAGGGCGATCCGTCAGCAGCCTGTTCCGCTCAAAAATGAAAGGCAGGATCTATCCGATGATTATTGTCAACTTGTTGACCAAATGCTCAAGAAAAAACCGGCTCTCAGACCAAGCAATATTGTCATGCTGATTAAGAAATTGGAGGAATTACTATGAAACTTTTTGCGCAACACGGATCCCAAGAAGGGGAGAAAATTAACGAAGGCATCAAAGATCAATTGATTGATGGTGTGATTTATAGCCCACGCGATGTTTCCTTGAAAAAACTCAAAGAAAAAATTCAGGTAATTTCCGAAAATTATCCAAATGCGGAACTTTATTTTGACCCTCAATTTTACGCTTCGTATTTAATCAATAACGATGGCTCAAAATTAAGATACCTTGAAGATGATTACACCGACTACTTTCAACATACCAGACGTAGCCAACTTGAAAGAGAAAGTGAAGTATCAAAAATAATCGAATCAACTCTTCAATTTCAAAGAAAAATGAATCTGACGGGTTACATTGCCCCAAATATTTTGATTAGTCGCTCATTTGATTCAATTGAGGCGAGTATTTCAAAGAATTTTATTCGACAAACAGCCGAGGTTTATCAAAAAAAGATAAAGGATAAAAAGCCATTGTACGTAACATTGGCAGTATCCCGTGAGGCACTGACCGACAAAAGCGATTTTATTGAATTTTTGAACGAAGTTACGATACTCGACACACCACCCAGTGGGTTTTATCTTTTGGTCGCGGCTCGCAGTGCTGAGGCACGTTCCGATATATATAATCCAGATGTGATTGCAGCATGGATGATGTTCAATCACACACTAAAGCTTAATGGTTTCGATGTGATTAACGGGTATTCGGACATATTGACCCCATTTTTAGGCATAGCTGGTGGCAGTGCGGGTGCGACGGGATGGTGGTCAAATTTGAGGAATTTTTCAATTGATCGATTCAACCCTGCAAATAGTGGTGGACGATTACCTATTCAACGTTACTTGAGCATTGATCTCCTAAATCGCATCACACATTTCGAGTTCAGTGCTCTGAAGGGAAAAGTTCCAAGCATTGTTAATGGGCTAAAAACCGACAATATTTATCCACAAGATGGTGAACCGGTTCGCAATCAGGAAGTATTGCAGTCTTGGGAGTCATTGAAAGAACTCAATGACAAACTTGTTTCGGGTACACAAATTGAAGGACTAAACGCAATGAAACAAGCCATTATCAATGCCAGGGAGACTTACGATCAGATAAGATCTGTTCCTTTTGTATTGGATACAAAATCAAATGATGAACATCTTGAACCACTAGAGGAGGCCTTGCGTTTGTTCTGCAAGCATGCGGAGATTGATTGTCCGACCAATTAAATCAACAGCTTTATTACGCGCATTTTCACTTTTGGCAGACCTTGAATGAGGAGTGAAAAATTTGGTAATCGTTTTATCAGAGTCCAGACCCCATAAACCGATATCCAACTCTTTGAAAAGATCAAGATTGTTACAGGCCGCTGTAGTTTTATCCATTGGTAACACAACAACGACATGGTCAGCAAAATAGGAATATCGATAGGCTTGATGAAGCGCTCGTTTCCAATCACTGAGCTTCATTTCAAAAGCCATGAGGGTTTGATTTTTGAGAAAATCGATCGGATCAATGTCTTTACTGTTTTGAAATGATGAAAAAGGCGAAAGATTGACCCAAATGAAATCAGCAATACCAAAACCCGATACGGCAAATTGACGACCACCGAAACCCTTTATATTTTGTTGTAAAAAGGCACGCTCAAATAAACCAACAAAATTGGCCTCACCACGTTTGCGATACGAAGCAATGGGCAAATTTCTTCTTGGGTCTCTGGATTTGAATTTAACGATCATTTAGGTTGAGTTTATTCATTTTTCAAGAAAAGTCGAGCTTTTGATTTTCATTTTTGGATACTCGTATCTTTCCGCACGATTCATAAAAAATTGGACCCGTTCAAAATGCTCGTTTATCCCTGCTAATCGTATGTTGCCAATTGGATTCATTCGACCTCTTTCGATAATGTTTGGTAAACATAAAATTCACAATCATCAGCTGCACTTGGCAGATCATCGTTTTTCAAACAGCGATGAGATTCAGTGACGGCCTTTTCAACCCATGAAGAATCTCCGGCATATGGCAATAATTGGACATCAAAAGATAATGTCCCGTTAAAGCCATCCAAATCCTTGCGAGCGTTTGCATATACGAAGTACCCGGTATCGGAGACGTCGAAGCCCATATTGTGCGTGATTCACTGATAGATTTCCATCTGCCGCTTATAGGCTTCCCCGACAGGCTCTATATATGAGTTGAGAAATATGGGAAATGGAAAAGAATAAAAAAGGATATTCAACCCTTGACACTAATTCTAATTGCTGCTCTTTTCACGAAGCTTATTTGCCTGGGATTAAATCTTATGAGAAAACTAACCATTCGCGAAAATCAAAGGGTGATGTTAATTGGGATTCAGACCAATGAGATGGATCATCATGAGATGGAGGCCTCCCTCATAGAGCTTACCCGCCTTGTTCAGACTTCGCGGGGAAATGTAGTAGTGAAGACATATCAGCAGATCCACTTTCCTAATCCAGCTACTTTTATCGGCAAGGGAAAGGTCGAGGAGATCAGGGATATGATCGCACACAACGACGTCAGCGTGGCTGTTGTCGATGGAGAACTCACACCTGTTCAAAACAGGAATCTCGAGAATATCTGGGGAGTTTTGGTGCTAGACAGATCTGCCGTCATTCTCGACATCTTTGCCATGCGTGCCCATACGAAAGAGGGAAAGTTGCAGGTCGAACTGGCGCAGCTCGAATATCTTGCGCCCCGTCTCGTCGGAAGGGGAAAGATGCTCTCGCAGCAGATGGGCGGCATCGGGACAAGGGGACCGGGCGAGACTCAGCTTGAGTCTGACAGACGGCGCATCAAAGACAGAATATCGCATTTGAAGAAAAAATTAAAAGAGGTGGAGGCGCAGAGAAATATTCATTGGCTCAAACGTGAATCTGTTCCTGTCCCGCTGGTCTCAATAATCGGATATACCAACTCCGGTAAATCGACCCTTTTAAATCATATCACTGATTCGGATGTCTTTGTGGAGGATAAGCTCTTTGCTACACTGGATCCGACCATCAGACGCATGCGGCTTCCGTCGGGCAGGGAAATTCTCATAGCTGACACGGTCGGCTTCATTCGACGATTACCTCACCAGCTGATTGAATCTTTCAAGGCTACATTTGAAGAGGTGTCGCACGCGCATCTTCTGATGCATCTTATCGACGGCACAGAGAAGGATGTTGATGAGCATATAGCGGTGGTGAGGAATGTGCTCAAAGACATGAAGCTCGATCATAAACCTCTTTTAGAAGTCGTGAGTAAATTTGATTCACCCGAATATGTTTTCGCGGGAAAAAGCGATAGGCTAGCTATCTCAGCGCTCACAAGCTATGGCATCGATGCGTTGCTCAAAAACCTGGATGTTATTTTGCACAAGGAATTTAAGAGAGTTATTATTCATCTTCCCCATTCGAGAGGAGACATCCTTTCGACCCTGTATCGACTCGGTTATGTCTGGAAGGTTCAACACACGGGGGAGGGGATCTGGGTCGATTGCGAACTCCATGATAAATTTATTGGCAAGTATGAGAAATTTATAGTATCTGAGGGAGAGGGTGAAGGTGAAGGTGAAGGTGAAGGTGAACAATAGGTTGTGGGTTATCGATAATCTATAGGGGGGTCTGAATGAATTTAGCAAATGTTCTGACTACAATTCGGTTGATCTTTGCGCCGGTTTTTTTGCTTCTTCTAATCCTGGGATTTTACGGATGGGCGCTTGTGATCTTTTGCATAGCTGGTTTCACGGATCTGATAGATGGATCTGTTGCGCGTTATCTGGGAACGACGACGCGATACGGTGCTGTCATCGATCCTCTGGCTGACAAATTACTTTTGGGAAGCTGCTTCATAAGTCTTACTGTTTTCGATGTGTTGCCCCTCTGGTTTACTTTGATAGCGATAGGGCGCGATTTGCTCATCACGTGTGGTATCTTCTATTTGAGATTCATTCAGGCGCCACTTCTTTACAGGGCTACCTACATCAGCAAGGTGGCTACATTTCTTCAACTTGCTATTGCCGTTATCGGTTTGGTTTTTCTGTGGAATACGAATATAAGTCTGATCCCAGTCTTGCAATTCTTGTGCTATGTGACCGCGCTACTGCTCGTTGTAACTGGTGGGCATTACGTATGGCTTGGGTTTAAATTGAAAGCTAAAAGGGAGAACATTTAAGCCGCAACAATTGATCGATGGTCGGTTTGTGCTTTAAGGAACCTCTGAAAAATTCAACAATGTCATCCCCGTGAAAACGGGGATCCAGAAATTTCAACAACTTATGGATTCCCGCTTTCGCGGGAATGGTGCGCCAGGATAAATCTGGTCAGACTTGTAAGCTGAAAGGAGTTTACCATGTGAATTGTCCATACGACATGTAGCTAAGGAGGCGACAGGTCGGAGTAATCCGGGTGTCGAAGCCCTCCGCAGCGAAGGTGCAAGC
>JBDRGF010000097.1:0-16181 GCA_043818055.1 Pseudomonadota bacterium
CCCTTCGCTTCTCATGATTTCGCCGGCCATTCTCACCATCATCGCGTGGCAGTCTATGCAGGGATTCATGTACCTTCCATATCCGTGTGGAGGTGCTTTGACCATTTTAAGATGCTCATCCGTGATATCCTTCACGATGAGCTTGATGCCCAAATCGCGAGCACCCTTTTCGGCTTTATCTGCTCCGAAAAATGGGGAGACGAATGATATGCCATCGACCTTGACGCCCTGTTCCTGCAAGACTTTGACGGCGAGCAGGCTATCAAGGCCTCCGGAAAGCAGGCTCAATGCTTTTATCTTTTTATTTTTCATTGCGGTATCACTTCGATTGACGTTTTTATGGATCTTGCCACGAGGCAATGTTCTTCTGCCTTTTTGAAGAGCAGATCGCGTTTTTTCACATCCTCCGGATTTTCAAATTCTATCTTTGGATGGATCGTAATCTTTGTGAATTCCTTGTGCTGTCCATCGGGAGATTCGAGAAGTCCCTGGGCATGAGACGAGAAACTTTTTATTTTAATTCTCATCTTATCTGCAATTGCCAGGAGTGTGAGCCAAAAGCAGCTCTCCACGGATGATACAAAAATATGTGGTGGCGACCAACACGGTTTTTTGGCATCTATGTCGGTCAATCCTGTCATAGCGATATCGGGATGTCCTTCGCACATGGAAAGGGTAGAGCTTCCATCGAAAGTGAGAGTTGTTTTAAGCGTCTGATTTTCTGCCATAGTTTGTTCTCCTTGTTTTTGTACTAAAATCACAATTAACCACAAAAATACAAGCACCAAATAAAACAAAATTGACTCCTCATTTTCTCAAGGTTAGAATCTGCAAAAGGTGGATAGGCTGTAGGTATTTAGGTAAATAGTCTCTAGCAGTGTTATAGGTTAGTAGATTATTAAATTTGATGCTAGTAGCGGAGTGAGGCTTTTGGGTTATGTTTTTCCTATCAACCTAAAAACCTTCAGTCTAAATAACCTGAGTTTGGAGGGAATATGAAAAGAATCGGCGTGGTGCTGTGTGGCTGCGGTCATAGGGATGGTTCGGAGGTGCACGAGGCGACATTGACACTCCTTGCAATAGATCAAAGTGGTGCTCGCGCGGTTCCGATCTCGCCGGATGGCGATCAGAGATTTGTGCGCAACCATATGGATGGCAGTGATATGAAGGAAAAACGCGATATAATGGTCGAGTCAGCGCGCATATCGAGGGGGAATATAAAGAGTATCAAAGATATAACGGCCGACGATCTCGATGCGCTGATAATACCGGGAGGGCAGGGGGCGGCGCTGAACCTGTCGAGCTACATCGAGGATGGCGTCGATTGCAAAGTGGACGCGGACCTCGAGCGTTTGGTCTTTGAAATGTGGAAGAACAAAAAGCCTATTGGCGCCATCTGCATAGCGCCGGTCACACTTGCGAAAATATTGTCGAAAAATAAGATTTTTGCCACGATTACGATAGGGAACGATTCTAAGGTGGCTGCGGATTTAAAAAACCTTGGCATGAAGCATCGCGAATGCCCTGCCTCCGATTGCGTTGTCGATGAAGAGCATAAAATCGTCACAACCCCCGCCTATATGACCGCAAAGGGGATCGCTGAACTCTGGAAGGGGATCAGCAAACTGGTAGGTGAAGTGATAAGATTAACAAAATAAGTTCTAAATTCTTGACAAACATTTTGTCAGTTATTAGAGCCTTCTGAAAGAGGAAACTTTTAGGAGGCCATATGGCTGAAATTAATGACAAGCTCCCCGAAAACACGGAAGGCCGTTTTTATGTCGATGAACAGTGCATCGACTGTTGTCTGTGCATAGAGACGGCGCCGAAGAACTTTGCTCACGTTGAAGAGTCAGGTTATGCCTACCTTTGCAGGCAGCCACAGAATGAGGAAGAGGAAGAGTGCTGCAAGGAGGCCATGGAATCCTGCCCCTCCAACGCCATCGGCGATGATGGGGAGTAAAAACGTGAAGCGTCGTTCGTGAAGCGTGAAGCGCAAAAAATGTATTTTTACGTTTCACGTTTCACGGGCGGACGCTTCACGTTTTTAGTACATTGGCTTATCGGAGATGATGAAATCTGCGTAATCGCAGGCGGCCTCGGTTTCGGTAGCGTTCCCATCAGTTAGAATTCCCACACCGGATGGATCTTTTTTCAATGCCCTTCCAAATGCTTTCGTATATTCCTCGGCCACATTGATCGAATGGTATGTCCATTTATTTAGATTTTTGTTTCCGGCATCAGCGATTATGATCTTCAGATTGCCATCACGCCTTGTGACAATCTCTCCCACGGGTAAACTTGAACTCCAGGCATATTTCAGCGCATGACCTTTGTATTTTCCAACTACTACATATATGCCGCAGGCGCTGTCATTTTTTGCATCGTCTGACTCATTCGCCCCCTTGGGGAGCACCTTCGCTCGCCATTTCCAGTTGAGATATGGATATTTGACCACGTCCCAGCGGAAGTTTGAAAATATTTGTTTTGACAGGTTTTTGTCATCTTGAGCGGCTATATAATTTTTTCCATCTTCGATGTTTATATGATAAACCTTCGCCGCATCAGAAGCTTGCAACGGCCACGCCCTCCAACCTTTCGGAAATCTCCCTTCCTTTTGAACCTTGTCGAGATAGTCGACCCGATTTTCGCCGGCTAAAAGCATTCCCGAATAAAATGTGACAGCCATCAAAATGAAAAATACTGAGATTTTTATCTTCATAGGAGGTTGTTTATAGGTGGGAGGTGTTGAGATGTCAAAAAAAAAGCTAAAAACGCATTTTTACGTTTCACGCTTCACGGGCGGACGCTTCACGTTTACATGCCATATACGGTTTTGTTCTTGATCATTCCAATCAATTCCTCCGGAAGTGTAGAGATGAAACACAGCTCTTTGCCAGCTGCCGGATGTTTCATACAGACGCCGTATGAATGGAGAAGGTGCCTTTGTAATTCGGGATTGCTCTTTTTTGAATAAATCTTATCTCCAACGAGCGGATAACCTGCCGACGCAAGATGTACCCTGATCTGATGTCTGGCACCTTTTTTTATCGTCACCCTCAGAAGTGTATACGTTTTAGTGGGATCAATTTTATCTTTATAATATGAAAGTGCGACAAATTCTGTCTTTGCATCTCTTCCCTTCCACTCGGTTTTTTCGGCCGCTGAATTGCAGACTACCATCCTATCCTTTTTTCTGGGGTGGTGGGCGATCGGTTTATCGACGACATCTTTTTGTGGAGTCAGGCCATGGACGAGGGCCAGATACACCTTTTTTATCTCTCCGTTTTTTGAGGCCTTGCTCAAGGCATCATAACTGGATTGATTTCTGGCGGCGATGATAAGCCCCGATGTATCATTATCGAGGCGCTGAATCAGACCTGCTTCCCCTCTAGGTTCGATATCTCTCAGCTCCTCATACTTTTCGAGCAGCATCTGAGCGAGCGAGTCATCGCGTCCCTTTGGCGATGAGAGGGTAGGCACCCCCGCCGGCTTCTCTATGACTATGATATCGTTGTCGATGTGGATAATTTTTAACATAATTTAGATGAAAAAGGCGTTTTCACGCTTCACGTTTACATGTCACATGCGATTTTTTGCCCCTTGCTAACATAGATGTTATTAATATAAACATCAAGCGATGTCGAAATCCTTTGCAAATATTGCGGTGACCGGGGCGCTCCATAATCTCTTCTCCTATATCATTCCAGAGGGGTTGAATATCAGCGAGGGGATGAGGGTGAGGATTCCGTGGAGGAGCAAGGATCGGGTTGGATATGTGATGGAAGTCGTCGATGAGGCTCCGCAGGATGTCGCCGCCGACAAGATAAAACCCATAATAGAAATTCTGGACGCCGACCCGATATTCTCGACCAGCCTTTTGAAGCTCATCCGGTGGATGAGTTCATATTATTTGGCGCCGATCGGAGAGATTTGCAGATTGGCACTCCCCAATCGTCTCAACAAACCCGATCTGCCGAAGTCGAGGCGCATCTCATCTCCGCATCTTCTACATCCGAAAGATTCTAGAGATGATAAAATAATTTTGAACGCTGAACAACATGGTATATTAAGCGAGATCGAGAAGAGCCTGGACGATAAACAACCTGGCGTTCATCTGGTTCACGGGATAACAGGCTCTGGCAAGACTGAAGTCTATTTGAGGCTCTTTAAAAAGATCGCGCTCACGGGCCGAAGCGGCATCTGCCTTGTGCCTGAGATAGCGCTGACCCCGCAACTGGCATCGCGCTTTTACGACCACTTTGGGGAGAGGGTCGCGATATATCACTCCTCCATGACCGACGCGCAAAGATACGATCAGTGGCTTAAGGTTAAGCGCGGTGAGATCTCCGTTGTCGTTGGAACAAGATCGGCAATATTCGCTCCGCTTGTAAACCCGGGTTTGATAGTTGTCGACGAAGAACATGATTCATCCTTCAAACAATCGACAGGTGTTGCGTACAGCGCAAGAGATGTCGCGGTCGTCAGGGCGAACATCGAAGGGATCACCGCTGTGCTAGGATCGGCAACGCCATCGGTCGAGTCGTTTCATAATTCACGCAGCGGTAAATACAAATATCATTTTTTGAGCTCGAGGCCGAATGATTCGAAGCTGCCATCGATCGAGATACTCGATTTGAAATGTGCCGAGAAGATAGCCTCCGCGTCCGGAAAGACGACGGTTTTCACAAGGGATCTGATCGAGGAGATAGATCAAACGCTGAAAAGATCGGAACAGGCGCTCGTCTTTCTCAACCGGCGCGGTTTTGCAAATTCGTTTATTTGCAGAGATTGTGGATATCTATTCGAGTGTCCCAACTGCCATATCAGTCTGACATATCACAAAGGCGCTAACTACTTAAGGTGTCACTATTGCGATTACACGATTGCAAAAGAGGATAGCTGCATCAAATGTAAGGGTAGCAACTTAGGCCTTCAGGGGCTTGGAACGGAGCGCATCGAGGAGGATCTGAAAAATATCTTTCCCGATGCGCGCATCGCCAGGTTAGATAGCGACACAGCTCAGAACAATAAATTTCGTCACAAGGTGTTGAGTGACATGAAGAAGGGGAAAATCGATATTCTGATCGGCACGCAGATCATATCGAAGGGACACGATTTTGCAAATCTCACGCTAGTTGGGGTTGTGAACGCAGATACAGGGCTCAACTTTCCCGATTTCAGGGCGGCCGAAAATACCTTTCAGATGATAACACAGGTCTCTGGCAGGGCAGGTCGCAGGGATAAGGCGGGGAGGGTGCTGATACAGAGCTACAACGCCGATCATTACGCATTGAAATATGCGGCGGCACACGACTTTGACGGATTTTTCAATGAAGAGAACAGGATCAGGAAGGAGCTCTCCTATCCGCCATTCTCGAGGCTCATAAATATTCGCCTCTCGGGAAATAACGAAGAGAGAGTGGAGAGCGCCTCTCATATGGTAAAAGATATTTTGAAGGAGAGCTTTGCAAAAAGTGATTTAGGAAAGGGCGTGAAGATTTTAGGCCCAGCTCCAGCCCCTCTCAACAAGGTCCGTGGAAAATGGCGTTGGCAGATTCTGATAAAGACTTTATCCGTTCTAAAATCGGTAGATCACCTCTCGCGGTTAAGAGGGGGAATCAACTTGCAGCTTCCAAGCGGCGTCAAGTTTACTATAGATGTGGATCCGGTGGATATGATGTAAAAGCAGTATGTAGCATGTGGTATGTAGGCAAAGGCTCGTCTAACGAAGTTTTTTACCACATACCACATGCGATTTTTGTTTTTTGTTCCTTGCTCACATTTTCAATACATGTTAGCAAAAACGCCTTATGATAAGAAAAATTTTTACATATCCATCCGATATACTTTACAAAAAAGCATTGAGGGTTGAGCGCGTCGATGATGAGGTCAGGGCTCTTTTGGCAGATATGGTCGATACGCTTTATTCAACAGAGAGTGGCATTGGGCTCGCTGCACCTCAGGTGGGAGTCTCGCTGAGGGTGATAGTGGTCGATGATAGAGAGGGTAATTTGTTGCATCTCATCAACCCTGAGATTGTGAGTAGAAGCGGAGAAACATCTTCCGAAGAGGGATGTCTTTCCGTTCCGGGGCTCTGTGTCAGCATAGATCGCTCTGAAGAGATTACCGTCAAGTATATGGATATCTCTGGTGAAGAGAAGATGCTGGATGCAAAAGGTTTCCTGGCAATAGTCATTCAACACGAATGTGATCATCTCGACGGAGTGCTTATCATCGATCACGTAGGTCAGATTCAGCGTGGCTTGTATGAGAAGAGGCTCAAAAAGGAGTGCAGAAAACTATGAAGATTCTTTTCATGGGATCAGGCGCATTTTCAATCCCGGCACTCGAAGTGATTCTTGAATCCGGGCATGAATGTTTGGGAGTTGTAGCTCAGCCCGATAAGCCTGCAGGCAGGGGACAAAAGGTGACAGCATGTCCTGTCGCTATTTTCGCAAGGGAACACAATCTTAAACTTCTGCAGCCGAATAAACTCAGTGAGACCAAAGAAGAGATCACGAAGCTCTCTCCTGAGGTCATCATAGTTGCGGCATATGGAAAATTCCTACCCCAGTGGCTGCTCGATCTTTCGCCCAAGGGATGTTTTAATATTCACCCCTCGCTTCTGCCTCTCTACCGAGGAGCGGCCCCGATCAACTGGGCGATAGTCAATGGAGATGATTTTACAGGCGTCACCATCTTTAAAATAGAAGAGAGGATGGATGCGGGGGATATCCTTACGTGGTGCAAGACGGATATCGACAGCTGCGAGACGGCGCATATGTTGCACGACAGGCTTGCTTTGATGGGCGCAGAGCTTTTACTTCAGACGCTCAAAAAAATCGAAAACAACGATCTGGAATTGGAAGTACAGGACGAGAGTTTAGTCACCTTCGCGCCTAAACTTCAAAAGGGAGATGGCCTCATCAACTGGAAACGCTCTGCAACTGCTGTTTATAATCAGGTGAGGGGGATGCTGCCCTGGCCGGTCGCCTTCACCCACCTTGATGGAAAGGTGATAAAAATTTTCGAGGCCGCCCCTCATGATGAAGAATCTGGGAAAACACCGGGCACTGTTGTGCATTCGAATGATCAGCTATCTGTCGCTTGCGGGAAGGGGAAGCTCTATATTCTAGAACTGCAGATGGAGGGGGGTAAGCGCATGTCAGCTATCGATTTCTTAAGGGGACATAAAGTTGATGTTGGAATGACATTTAACTGAAAGCAATTAACAATTTGCAATTCCCAATATCCAATAATTGTAAATTGGTTATTGATAATTTATCCGAGGTTATGAATGAAACATTTAATTGCACCATCAATTCTATCTGCCGATTTTGCCTGTCTTGGGGATGAGATAAAGGCTGTTGAAGAGGCTGGCGCTGATCTTATCCACGTCGATGTTATGGATGGTCATTTCGTTCCCAACATCACGATTGGTCCTCCGGTTGTTAAAAAGATCCGTCCCTGCACGAAGCTTCCGCTCGACTGCCACCTGATGATAGAAAATCCGGATAAATACGTGGAACAATTCGCCAAAGCGGGCGCCGACTGGATCAGCGTTCATGTGGAGTGTTGTGATCTGAAGAAATTATTGCCGCAAATTCAAAAGTTGGGGTGTAAGGCGGGTGTAGTTATCAATCCGCCGACACCTGTCGAAAAGATCCTGTCATTTGTAGAATTTGCTGATTACATCTTGGTCATGACGGTCAACCCGGGCTTCGGCGGTCAGGATATGATAGAAGATTGTCTGAAAAAAATCACATCGATCAAAAAGCATATCGAAAAGCTTGGAAAAGCTATCCCGATCGAGGTTGACGGCGGCATCAAGGTCGATAATGTTCAAAGGGTTTACGACGCAGGCGGCGAAATCATCGTCGCAGGATCTGCTGTGTTTGGAGTCGAAGATTATAAGAGAGTAATTGCAGAACTGAGAAAGTAGCTTCTAATTTGTTTTTGTCTTAATCCTTAATTCTTACCACTTAATTCTGATTCTATCACTTCACACACTTTTGCTTTGCTTCGTTCCAGTACAGGTTGGGCGGGCATTTTACTTCCAGTTGTAGCGCCTTTTGCTCTTTGGCGTTCGGGTTGTTCACATCGAGATCGCGCTGGAATTCTGGATAGGGTTGCACCTCACTTGGTGTGATTGTGGCAGCCTGTTCCTCCTCGCGTTCATCATTCGACTGCATCGCCTGCAGTTGCAACACGGAAAAGAACGAAAAAATAAAAATGACCAGGATAGATAATACTAAACGTCTCATATTCCCCCCTTGTTAGCTGTCAGTAAAAAAAACATCTTCATTCTTCCAGTTTTAACAACACATATTTTTTAAAAAAATGATCTTTAAAATCATACAATATGTTTTTTCCGCTTTTTTGCTTTGAAATATAACCGTATTGAACCAGATCTGCCAATATTCGTGCGAGGTTTTCTTTTGTTGTTCCTAAAATTGAATATGGAGAGACTCCTTGAGCAACCAGAGAGAGGATATTCCTTGCGAATTTTTTATTTCCTATCTCTCCCCAAATTTCATCAAAAAAGGATAATTCATGTTCAATTATTTGTTCCTGAGCCAGAGTAATGCCATCATTCTCCACAATCTCTTTTTTGGATTTCAGGCAATTGATGTATATCATCTGACATAAAAGCTGGGTGTAATAAGGATGCCCCACGGTTATTTCCAGAATCTGATCAATCGAAGCGGTTGCTATTTTTATTCCAACGCTCTTAAACGATTTTAAAATATATGGAAAAAAATCGTCACTTAAAATATTGCTTATTTCAAAAAACCGACCGAATCTGTAAAACGCGTGTTTTTTCGATTTAAATAAATCGGTCATCAAACTCTCCTGCGATCCCGCAAAGATGTAGACGATATTTTTATGCCTTTGAAATTTTGAACGCATCTTTTTTAAAAGCGCATCGCCCCCGATTTTAGCAATCTCCTGAAATTCGTCGATAAACATGACCATGTTTTTTTTATGCCGTGAGCAGAATCTGTCCGCAAAATCCAAAGCGTCATCGATAAGTTTCTCTTCATCGGTGGAGGGCTTGCCGAGTTGCAGCATGACCTCTATATCTTCGTTGGATGGTTTGAATTTAAGCATGCTCAAAACGCTCAATGCTCCGCTTTTCAGACTTTTCCAATATTTTTCGATTCGAACAGGATTATTTTTCAAACACGATTCAATTATTTTTTCGGCCAAATAGCGTTTGTCGGTCATGTCAAATATATCGATGCTGGAAATAAAATATCCCTCCCTTTTGAATCTCTCCAATATCTCCAGAGCAATTGAGGTCTTTCCATATCTCCTGGGTGCGGCCAAAATGACGCTTTGCCCTATTGCTAAAATGTTTTCCAATTCATCAAGCAGTTCTCTCCTTCCTATGAGCATTGAACCGCTGACCGGCTTTCCGGCAGGAAAGAGCTGTTTCATATATCCTCTTGTCTTTGTTGATGATTATAGTTAACAACTAGCATTGTTAACAAATATTGTTAACAATGTAAAGAAAAAAGGTGGGATCAGGACTTAAACACATGCACGTTGCTGTCGTCGATTTGAATAGTTTATAACTTTTTCTTAAATATCTCATTAGCAAGATTTGGGTTGGCTTGTCCCTTTGTCTGTTTCATCATCTGGCCTACGAAATATCCTAAAAGAGCCTCTTTGCCGCTCTTGTACTGCTCGACCTGTTTTGGATTGTTTGCGATGATCTCATCCGCTATCTTTTCTAGCTCGTCTGAACTCGATATCTGTTTGAGACCCTTTGACTCGATGATCTTTTCAGGATTGTGGCCGGTCTTATACATCTCCCCAAAAATATCTTTGCCAATCTTTCCCGAGATCTTTCCCTCATCTATGATGCGGACTAAGCTTGAAATCTGCTCCGGCCTGATGAGGCATTTTTCGATCTCGGTGTCTGATTCCTTCAGCTCTCTTAGAAGTTCGGTCATGATCCAGTTGGAGATCTTCTTTGGCTCATTATATGCGGTGATAGCCTTTTCGTAATAGTCGGCCAGAGACTTTTGTGCTGTCAGCACGCCGGCGTCATACTCGGGAATGTCATACTGATCGTGAAAACGCTTTGCCTTCGCATCCGGTAGCTCCGGCAGATTGTCTTTGATCTTTTCAACCCATGCATCCTCGACGATGAGGGGGATGAGATCCGGCTCGGGAAAATATCTGTAGTCGTGTGCCTCCTCTTTGCCGCGCATCGGAGAGGTCTTGCCAGTTGTGTCGTTCCAGAGGAGGGTCTGTTGAATCACCTTTTTGCCTCTGTTTAGGACTTCTGTTTGTCTCCCGGTCTCGTATTTCAAAACCGATTCAACCGCCTTGAACGAGTTGAGATTTTTTGTCTCCGTGCGTGTTCCTAATTCTTTCTGAACCTTTGGCCTCAGCGAGATATTCGCATCGCAGCGGAAATTCCCCTCCTGCATGTTTCCTTCGCAGACCTCGAGATATTGAAGGATCGATCTCAAACTTTTGAGATATTCTCCCGCCTCTTCGGGTGTACGAATATCCGGCCCCGAGATGATCTCGATAAGCGGTACGCTGCATCTGTTGTAGTCTATGAGACTTCCCCCACCGCCCTGTTGATCGTGGAGCGATTTCCCCGCGTCCTCTTCGATTTGAATTCTGGAAACTCTGATATTTCCAAGTTTACCATCCGTACAGATCGGCCTTTCAAACTGCGTTATCTGATATCCCTTCGTGAGGTCGGGATAGAAATAATTTTTTCTGGCGAACTGACTGGTGTTATGAATTTTGCATCCCAAGGCGAGCCCAGCCCTGACGGCAAGCTCCACAGCGAACTTGTTGATAGTCGGTAACGCGCCGGGTTGCCCGGAGCAGACGGGACAGATGTTCGTGTTTGGTTCGTCGCCAAACGTGGTCGGACACGAGCAGAACATCTTGGAGCGCGTCCTCAACTGCGCATGGACTTCAAGCCCGATAACGATTTCATATTTAGAGCTATTCGTCATAGTACATTTTTTTCCCTTTGTCATTCCGGCCTCCGAGCCGGAATCCAGGTAATGATCGTATTTAGCCTGGATCCCGGGTCAAGCCCGGGATGACAGAACCGGTTTTTCCTCATGCCACTTAGTTTCCCTCTCATAACAATTAGCAGCGTTTAATATCGTCGTTTCGTCAAACGGTTTTCCAATCAATTGCATGCCGATGGGAAGTCCCATCTCTGAAAATCCACAGGGGATCGATATGCCGGGAAGCCCCGCCAAATTGACGGCCCCTGTGAATATATCGTTGAGATACATCGTCACCGGATCGTTGAGTTTCTTTCCCAGCTTAAAAGCGGGGGTAGGGGTTGTCGGTGTTAAAATCAGATCGCATTGCTCGAACGCCTTTGTGAAATCACGGCTGATCAATGTCCTCACCCTCTGTGCCTTTCCATAATATGCCTCATAGTAGCCGGCCGAGAGGACGAATGTTCCCAGGATAATTCTGAGTGAGACCTCTGGGCCAAAACCCTTCTTTCTTGTCTCGCTGTAGAGCTCCTCCAATTTATCGTTCTTCACCCTCAACCCATAGCGGATTCCGTCGAACCTCGCCAGATTAGACGATGCCTCGGCGGGGGCTATTATATAATATGTTGGAATGGCGTACTCAGTATGCGGCAAAGATATTTTGACTATCTTCGCGCCGAGCGATACGTATTTGTCGATCGCCTGCTCGATTGCCGATTTGACTTCATCATCCAAACCTTCGACGAAGTATTCCTTCGGGATTCCGATTTTTAATTTATCAACGCCATCGTTTATTTTTAAGAGGTAATCGGGAACGGGAAGATCGCTGCTGGTGTTATCCTTGGGGTCATGTCCCGAGATCGCGCCGAGCAGGATCGCAACATCTGAGACCCTCTTGCCAAACGGGCCGATCTGATCGAGCGAGCTTGCGAAGGCTACCAACCCATAGCGCGATACCCTGCCGTAAGTCGGTTTCATGCCGACCACACCTGAATATGCCGCAGGCTGTCTGATTGAACCGCCGGTATCTGAGCCAAGAGTTCCTGTCGCGAGAGAGGCTGCGATTGCAGCAGCGGCTCCACCGCTCGAACCGCCGGGGGTATAATCGGTGTTCCACGGATTTCTCACGATCTTGTAAGCCGAATGTTCGCTCGACGATCCCATCGCGAATTCATCCATGTTAAGTTTTCCCAGCATCACAGCGCCGCTCTTTTCCAACTTCTCAGTCACAGTGGCATTGTATGGTGGAATATAACCTTCAAGAATTTTTGATGCGCACGTTGTTTCGATCCCCTTTGTTATGATGTTGTCCTTGAGCGCTATCGGTATGCCATCCAGCTTTGACAATCTTTTTCCGACCTTGATCCTCTTGTCCGAATCGGCGGCATCTTCAAGGGCTTTCTCCTTCGTCACTTTCAGAAATGCGCCGAGCACTCCATCGTACTCGTCAATTCTTCTGATGTATTCATTGACGAGCGCAGTCGAAGTGACACTCCCATCTTCGAGTTTTTTACTTAGCGATTCAATTGTATGATTAGTGAGATCTGGCATCATTCCTCTTCTATGACCTGTGGAACCTTGAAGTATGAACCACGTATGTCGGGAGCGATATTTAAAATTGCGTCTCTATCTTTAAATTTGATGGCGACGTCGTCACGAAGTGGAGTCTTCTCCAATGTGAATGCCCCCTTCATCGGCTCCACTTTGCTAGTGTCGAGTTTATTCAGTTGATCGATATAATCGAGAACATTTCCGGCCTTGTTCGTGAGCTCCTCTATTTTATCCTGATCGATATGGAGGAAGGCGAGCTTTGAAGCCTTTTCAACTATCTCTCTGGTATCACTCTGATCTCGCTTTGATTTCATCACTTTTTTCCCTTGTTGTGGGTGCGAAAGACTCCGAATATCGATTCCAAAAAATCTTTCTCCTCACCGAATAATTCTTTTAAAGTTGTTACCGGCAGAAAGACGCCATTGCACATCGGACATTGGAGAATCGTCTTTTTCCTGAAGGTCGTCTCCTCCATCACGTAGCCACATTCGGCGCAGTGTTTTTCGTGCAGATCCTTGAGCTGTCTGGCCAGCATCCTCTCTTCCTTAAGCTTTTTTTCGGTGCTCAGCGCCTTCTTCTTTTTAAGCTCAAGGTTTCTGAAATAAGCCGCCTCAGGACCATTTTTTTTTCTCATGTTCCCCCCCCCCCCCCCAACGGATTTCTCATAAGAGGCCCAAGAAATCCAGGGAATTTTAAAAACTTCCCCATCCGGTAAAAAGTGCTCACCCCCATCCGGCCTTCGGCCACCTTCCCCAGTAAGACAGGGGGAAGGGTAGAGAGGAATGCTACTATTTATATATTCCCTTCTGATGTTTTTTTCTGTGCGCTTTGATTCCGAAGCGGTGGGTTTCATCCCTGACCCTCATCATAAATAAGAGCTCCTTCGTCCCCCTTTTTAATGTGACGGGGTTTTTGCGATTGGGCAGATATACTTCATCCTGTCGGCCATCTTTGCCCTTAGCGATAGCCGCTATGGGTAAATCAAGACCTAGAGTGTCAAAAACCCTTTTTGCTATATTTAACTGGCCCTTGCCGCCATCCAATAAAAGTAGATCGGGAGGTGAAAGTGTGTTTTTACCCTCATGAAACCTGCGGTTTAAGACCTCCTCCATCATGGCATAGTCGTTGGGTTCCATCACAGACCTGATGGAATAGAGGCGGTACTTCAGTTTATTGGGCTCGCCATATTCGAAGGAGATGAGCGAGCCATATGCATCCTTTCCCTGAATATTTGAGATGTCGAGACATTCGATCAGATTGGGTACATTTGGGAGCTCAAGTTTCTTTTGCAATCTTTTGCCGAGTTCGTCGTAAGCGATGACATCCTTTATCTTTCGATCATAATATTCCCGGGCATTTTTGATGGCGAGCTCCACTAGCTCCTTTTTATATCCGATCTTTGGTTGTGATATCGAGACGCTGTGATGCGCATTGTCGGAGAGGATGGCCTTCAAAGCTTTAGCCCTATCCGGCGCATGTGATGTATGGATGTGAGGAGGGATCGTTCCTCCAAAATAGAACTGAATGATGAAGCTCGTCATCACCTCAGATATTTTATCGCTGATCTCCATGATCAGATATTCCTTTTTACCTGTGAGAAGCCCCGCTTGCACAGTCAAAACAACGAAGACCAGTTTTTTTTCAGCCTCATAGATACCGATGTAGTCGGCATCTCCAAGCCCGTGACCCACCACCTTTTGTTTTTCGAGCGCCTCGTCCATCCTTGAGAGTGCATCGCGAAATCTGGCCGCCGCTTCGAAGTCTTGAGCGTCCGACGCGCGCTTCATCTCGATTTTAAGGCGCCTTTGAATATCCTTTTTGGCCCCTTTGAGAATCGCGATCGCATCGGTGAGCTGCTTTTTATAATCATCCTTCGAGATGAGATTCACGCAGGGGGCCGTGCACCTTCCGAGGTCGTATTCGAGGCATGGCCTCATCCGGTTCGCGAAGACGTTGTCCGAGCAGCTTCTGATCTTGCAGCAGATGATCACCTGTTCATACATCTCACGACACGAGGCGCTCGACGCAAATGGCCCGAAATACTGAGCCCCATCCTTCACGACCCTTCTGGTCATGCGAATGCCGGGGGAGGGATGCTCCATGCCGATGCGAATCGACGGATATGATTTGTCATCCCTCAAAAAGATATTGTAGCGCGGGCGATATTTTTTGATGAGCGTGTTTTCAAGGAGGAGCGCCTCTTTCTCGTTGTCGGTGATGATGTATTCGACATCAATAGCCCTCTTGACCAGAAACTCGACCTGAGCCCTTTCATCGTGCTTCATGAAATACTGTCTGACCCTCGACCTTAGATTCTTGGCCTTCCCCACATATATGACATCCCCCTTCTTATCTTTGAAGAGATAGACGCCGGATTTTGTCGGAAAGCTTTTTATTTTTTCGATGAGCTCCACAGCTAATAAACTACACCAGCTTTTGTCCGCTATCAAGTAAAGGTTATGCAAGAGGTATGTGGACAGGGAAAAATCATATTGAATGTGAGATAGAGTGCAAAAATATATCCAATTATCGCGCAACTTTTTTTGGGATATGTCGATAATAGGTGCAAAGAAGAAAGAGGGGTTAAAATGAAGCTAGTTGGACATCGAGGATTCACATCGACAATATCCGGACAGAATAATTCAAGATCTCCGATCGAAATTCAGGCATCAGTAGCCGAGGCATTTACGTTAAGTTCATTTCACAGCGCAAGGGATCGGGATTTGGATAAATTAGGTGTAGAGCGGTATTTCAAAGTGTGTAGGACAATTGGCGATCTGATGTATGAGGTTCGCGGGGAGTCTGATATAGATAAGGTAAAAGGTGAAATTAACGGTTTAATCTGGAACGACTTTGATTATCGAATATCTGCGGTCGGAAAATGGGCGTTGAATGTTCTTTCTGGTTTGATTGCGATTGAAGAACCTGTAACAGAACCCAAAATCAAATCCAAAAGTAAGCATGGAAAGCCTGCGAATGAAAAAAGGTCTCTACGCTATCTTTCTGATTTGGTTGATGTTGAGGAAGTTGAGACAGAGCTTGATGATTGTAGAATGGGATCGAGAAGGAATAAAAAAGTGAACACAAAACGAGAGGCTAAGAAACTGTCCATTTCTATTGCTGGTTGTTTGGAAAGCAATGCAACGCTTGAAAAGAAATTGGAATATTTGAGGACATTGATTGATAGCAATGAAAAAATAATTAACCCGGTGCATGTTGCGATAGTAATGCATAGATTGGGTAAAATCACAAAAGAAGAGATAAATATAGAAAAAAACAGAGAAAATTTAGAGGAAATATTAGAAAAACTAACCAATTTAATAGAGCTGATCGATGAGGGGTTTGGTGCTCAAGAGATCGGCAATGCGCTCTACGGTCTGCAGAATTTGGATGCGGGAGTAGTTCCGAGAGAGCTGTTGTTGGCGTTGAGCAGGAAGATCGATGAGTCAGGGGCTATGTTGGATGGTCAAGCAATCGGCAATGCGCTCTACGGTCTGCAGAGTTTGGATACGGGAGTAGTTCCGAGAGAGCTGTTGTTGGCGTTGAGCAGGAAGATCGATGAGTCAGGGGCTATATTGGATGCTCAAGCGATCGGCAATGCGCTCTACGGTCTGCAGAGTTTGGATACGGGAGTAGTTC
>JBDRGF010000098.1:0-4688 GCA_043818055.1 Pseudomonadota bacterium
CAGCAGCAAAATCAATGGGGCAGGTCTCCACTACATTGAGTTTTAAACCCTTCACAAAAATTACTTCCTTATTTTTTAGGTATATACAAAATTGAAAAAAATGAATTTTTCTCTATTAGACCGTTAACTGGTCAACTTGGGCTAATTATGGGCCAATGTAGGAATCTTGAATGGACTGTGTAAGCTCTCTTTTGACCTGATCGAATGTGTTTTTTTTCCACTTATCGATATAACCGCATAGCGTGGGCTTAAGCGCCGAGGAAAAATCACTTTATTTTTAGATAGTTTTGATTCTTATTGAAACGAGTTGTTTAAAAGATTCTTCTACTTTAGGAACTAACTATAACTCGCTGTTTTATAAACGCATTTCAAAATCAGATGGTTTCCCCTTTGAGATGAGTAACAAACTGCCAGCAATAATGAACTCCTGATAGGAGTGAGAAGATCAGACCCGGTATAATGAAAAGCCAGCCCATCTCCCTCCAGTGAACATTTAGAAATGAATAATGGAGGAGGATGCCAGTCATAGCCGACGAAATAAATGCCGACTTGTATTTCCCCCAGTGAGATGCCGAGATCACCAGACCCTTCTCGACTGCAACACTCCTCAAGGCCGTCACGGTAATCTCTCTCACCATGAAGAGGACGGTCATCCATGCGGAAAACCATCCCAATGGTATCAACAATATCATCGCGACCAGAAAGAGGAGTTTGTCGGCAAGTGGATCGATGAATGTCCCAAATGTGCTCACCATCTTGTATTTGCGCGCCAGATAGCCATCCAGCATATCCGAAAACATCGCTGAAGCGAAAAGCAGCCCTGAGACCAGAGAGAGCGCCTTAGACCAATAGCTTCCCTCAGGCACCATATTCAAAAATATCAGGAGCACAAATAGCACCGCGACAGCGACGAGCCTGCCTGCTGTTATCATGTTAGGTGTGAAGACCCCCATAGAGGGCTTGATATCCAATCGTCATCAAGGTGTCAAAAGGATTGTGCTAATTTTACCACTCTGATAGAAATTTCTCATGAAATTCGATGCCGACTACCTTGTCATAGGAAGTGGAATTGCAGGCTTGAGCTTTGCCCTGCTCGCCTCAAAGCTTGGAAAGGTCGCGGTAGTAACCAAACGCTCGCTCTCAAAATCGACCACGGCATACGCTCAGGGAGGGATTGCAGCCGCTATCGAAGATGATGACAACCCTAAAATTCACATGCAAGATACGATCGACGCAGGAGCGGGGCTATGCGATGTCAAAGTCGTTCGAATGGTGACGGAGGAAGGGCCCAAGGCAGTAAGGCAGCTCATCGAATGGGGAACGAAATTCAGCCGAAACAAAAAGGGAGAGCTCGATCTCACACTCGAAGGTGGGCACAGCAAAAGGCGGGTCGCACATTCAAACGACATGACCGGAGAGGAGATCGAAAGGTCTTTGACAGAGGCGGTCAGGAAGAACAAAAATATCAGCTGCTATGAAAATCACATCGCGATCGATCTGATAACCGAACAGAAATTAAAGCTCAAAAAAAATAAAAAAAACAGGTGCTTAGGGGCTTATGTCCTCGATATCGGGACGGGCGAAATTCATACGTTTGCAACAAGGAATACGATACTAGCCAGCGGCGGTGCTGGAAAGGTCTATCTCTATACGAGCAACCCAGACGTTTCATCGGGAGATGGCGTAGCGATGGCATCCCGTGCGGGTGCTGCCATTAAGAACTTAGAGTTCGTACAGTTTCATCCCTCCTGCCTCTATCATCCTCTTGCTAAATCTTTTCTGATATCCGAGGCGCTAAGGGGCGAAGGCGCGAAGCTTAAATTAAAAGATGGCAGTGAGTTCATGCATAAATACGATAAGCGAAAGGAGCTGGCCACGCGAGACATCGTTGCCCGCGCGATCGACCACGAACTCAAAAAGAGCGGCGATGACTTTGTGTATCTCGACATAAGCCATAAGGAGAGCTCCTTTGTGAGAGAGCGCTTTCCAAAAATTTACAAGACCTGCCTTGAATTCGGCATCGATATAACAAAAGAATCGATCCCAGTCGTACCAGCGGCACATTATTTTTGCGGCGGCGTTGAAATCGATATCGAGGGAAAAACTTCGATCGAGGGACTCTTCGCCTGCGGCGAAGTAGCCTGCAGCGGCTTTCACGGCGCCAATCGTCTCGCCTCCAACTCGCTGCTGGAATCGCTCGTCTTTGCAATGCGAATTGCAAAATATCTCGAAGAGCATGATGACCAAAAGGCTCCGCCGAAGATACCACGATGGGATACGCTCGGAACAACGGACTCCGACGAAGAGGTCATCATCAAACAGAACTGGGACGAGATCAGGCGCATGATGTGGAATTACGTAGGAATCGTGAGATCCAACAAGCGCCTCAAACGCGCTCAGGAGCGAATCGCGCTCATCCGTAAGGAGATAAAAGAATATTACTGGAATTTCAAGGTAACATCGAACCTCATCGAACTCAGAAATTTAGCACTTGTCGCCGATCTAATAATCCAATCAGCCCTCAAAAGAAAAGAGAGCCGCGGCCTTCATTACAACATCGACTATCCAAATTTGAATGATAAGTATTTGAAGATCTAGTGGTAAAAACCTCACCCCCATCCGCCCTACGGGCACCTTCCCCCGTTTAGGGTGAAGGGCAGGATTCTTGAGTTTTTCACTACATACCACATGGTATTTGTTTTTTTCTGGCTTCTGACTTCTTGCCTCTGACTTCTTGCCTCTGACTTCTTGCCTCTGACTTCTTGCCTCTGACTTCTTGCCTCTGACTTCTTGCCTCTGACTTCTTGCCTCTGACTTCTTGCCTCTGACTTCTTGCCTCTGACTTCTTCCCCCTGGTCACATGCGATTTTAGTTTTTCAGCTTCCACTTCATCTTAGTCTCACCGACCACTGAGCTGTAAAGCTTGGATTTATTGAGCATCCGTAAAAGCAGAATTAATCAATTCTTCAGCTCTCTTGTCATCCATCTCGCCGACTTTGACAAGCAGCGTTTTAATTTGTCTCTTAAACTTCTGTAAAGAAAATGTTCCCGTATATGTAACTTTCTGACCATGCATCCAACGACTTAATGCTGCTCGCTTGCCTTGACGTGGAATTCCCTTTATTTGTTTCCCAGCATAATCTTTTGGAAAAGATGGCAAAAAGCCACCATAGCAAATAGCAACGATTCGCCTTGCTTCATATAAGAGCCTCGCCTGTGATGTCTTCGGATTCTTATCCCAATTCTCCTTTTCCTCGAAAATAGCATCCATAATCAAATCATCAACATGATCCCTCGTTAACCCACCACCCTTTTCTAAGAATGCGCGTATATGTCCGTAAAATATTTCAAATGGCAAACCTCTCCCACATTTAACTTCTTCTCCAGCAATCCAACGCTTTAATGGTGTCTGCACATTCTGAATTGAAATTCCTTTTATTTGTTTCCCAGCATAATCTTTTGGAAAAGATGGCAAAATACCACCAAATCGAATAGCAACGATTCGCCTTGCTTCATATAAGAGTCTCGCCTGTGATGTCTTCGGATTCTTATCCCAATTCTCCATTTCCTCGAAAATAGCATCCATAATTAAAGCATCAACATCATCCTTCGCTAACCCACCACCCTTTTCCAACAAAACGCGTACTTGTCCATAAAATTCATTTGATGCCAAACCAACCCCATATTTAATTTCTTCTCCATCTATCCAACGTCTTAATGTTGCTATCTTTGTTTGACGTGGAATTCCCTTTATTTGTTTCCCAGCATGATCTTTGGGAGTATCTGGCAAAAAACCACCATATCGAATAGCAACGATTCGCCTTGCTTCATATAAGAGTTTTGCCTGTAATGTCTTCGGATTCTTATCCCAACTTTCCTTTTCCTCGAAAATAGCATCCATAATCAAAGCATCAACATCATCCTTCGTTAAACCACCACACTTTTCTAATAGAGCGCGGACTTGTCCGTAAAATGCTTCAGTTGAAACACCTGGACCAAATCTTACTCCTTCTCCAGCAATCCAAAGACTCAGCTTTGACCTCCTATTTTGACGTGGAACCTCCTCAATATGTTCCCCATTGTGATTCTTGAAATATTTAGGCATAAAACCAGCATATTGAGTTGCAACAATGCGCCTAGCTTCGAATAAGAGTTTCTCACCAGGAGTCGTTATTTCTTCATCCCAACCCTTTTTTCTAAAGATATATTCTCTAATCCTCTTTCTTATTTTGTTCGATAATTCTTGTCGTTCAGGGTTTTCTTGTTGAGTTTTGAAATAAGTATTTAGCGCAATAATAATATGTCTCCATTGCATCAATCCAAGTCTATTTCGCCCTAAATCTTTCATTGTGTTTTCCTCTACCGCATCACACTTCTCAATTGATTCATCTTCCCAACGATCATATAAAATGATACCTGATACTACGAGATCGATATCGGCTTGACTTACAAACTGTCTAATCGTTTCTAGAGCTACATTATAGATCTTCAACAACAAATTTCGATCTTGATATAAAAAAAGTGACATTCTTCTTAAGAATTTTAATATTCCAACTTGTACCCAAGCTTTTTCATTCAACATCCTCTCAAACTCCTCCACTGTTATTCCAAGATCATATGCCATTGAATCGAGGTCATTTTTATACTCGATCTCCAATATCGAAAGGAGTTTTTCGATTATCGGTTTT